>JAKMFY010000173.1 GCA_022425185.1 Candidatus Poseidoniaceae archaeon
ATAGAAGATAGTACTCTTTGATGTGAAAGTGCAGCAAATGCATCCGTTTCTTCGCGAGTAACACCCTTTCTTGCACATATCTCATCGCTCGTTTGAGCCATGTATTTACCACATGTCAAATCTTGAAGATTCGTCATCATGTAATCTTCTACTGGAGGGGAACGGCCGAGTTTCCATCCATCGCGAGCGCCACGAAGTACGTGAGGCGCTTGTGAAAGATTCTCCATACCGCCCGCAACAACCGTTGAAGCTTCATCGAGCATAATCATTTGAGCACCAGTTACGATGGATTGTATACCTGATCCACAGATGCGAGAGAGAGTTAACATAGGAACTTCTTGAGGAATACCTGCTTTCAAACCTGCATGTCGTGCGCCGTAGATTGATTGTGAACATGTTTGAAGAGCATAACCCATGACAACATGATCTACGTTTGATGGATCTGTATTCGTCTTTTCAAGAGCACCTTTGATGGCAATAGCCCCCAATTCTTGAGCACTGACAGACTTGAGAAGTCCGCCTTGCTTTCCATCTCCACGCTTTCCCCCAACCCATTCACAAAACGGTGTTCGAGCGCCGCCAACCAGTACTACATCTTCTGCCATGAACCTCCGAGTTCAACTCGGGTCATCAAGGATACGCTTGGATGATTAGAGATTCATTAAGGAAATGATGATTCCGCCGATGGTTAGACAGAGAGGGACCATCATGATTTCAAATGCTGAACGCATCTTCCCAAGATTGGCCAATTCAGAACCTCTGTGAAGAGTAGCTTTGATACCAGGAGCATCTTCACCGACGACTTCTAACAATGAATTCTGTAGTGTTCCGTCCAGACCTTCATTTTGAATTTCTTCTTGAGGACGACTACGAGTAGTACCGAGGATGTAAACTGGATTCCCTACACGTAGAGCATATACTGTCCATCGATGTTTGCGGATATCTCCACCAGTAAACAGACGAGCTGCAAATTCAGAACCGATTTCTTTACGCAAACTATCTGCGTGGTTCGATTCCCATCTTCTAAGATAGTTACCAAGATCGGCTCTCTTGAATGTAGAAGGATTTACTAAAATCCCACCTGTTCCATCATTAAGTATGAACGGGACCGCTCCACTGTCAGATCGAACTGTTTGCCAATGACATTCTGTTTTCGTATTGCCTTCACTGTCGGTTGTTTCTTTGCATATTTTAACTTCGTACTGCCAATTGAACTGAACACAGTTTGGTATGACTCTATTCGGATGACCATCAACAACGACTCTCAAAACACCTGCTCTTGAGGGACGGACTTGGCCGACCAATTCGGGGTTTCCAACAGCTACTGAACGAACAAGGCTCGTCGGTGTATCGGCCATTTGACGTTGCATTTTATACTGAAAGTATCCAATGAGTGTCCAAATAATTCCGACACCCAAAACGATGTATGCTATGTAAGTAAGATCATCTGGTACTTTTTCGCTCCCATCTTCAGCTATCGTTGCAACTCCATTATTTTCTGAAATGAAGAAACCTGCAGCAATGCAAACTCCGATTACGAATGTAATCATCATCACGCCATAGGTCGAGAAAACTGCCGGCCTAGGGGTTCCGACATTCACTGGGTGTTCAGGCAAAGGAGTTCCATCACCATGAGGTAGATACTGGTCTTGATTCCAAGTCGCAGGACCAGGCGCAGGAAGAATCCAATCACTTGGGTCGGTAGTTGGAGTGAAGGTTGATCGCCCCATCCACCACGAATCAATTGAGTATCCTTTATCCAAAGCCTCAGCCTCGAGAGATTCTGCTTGCGGTGCATTTTTCCTAACCTTGTGAAGGTCAGCTTCCAGAGAACCAGGAGAACATAAAGCGATAATAAGAAGTCCTACGAGGGCTATAAGAGGGTCCAAAATTCCGGCAAGAAGCAGTAAAACTCCAATTATCCAACCAATCCAGCCCATCCAAGTGTAAGGTAATGTTAACTGAAAAAGGCCTCTATCGAGACTCATATCTTTGATGTCCATGTGTAGGGCAATGGATGCCAGTTTAAGTTTGTAGCGAAACTATTCTTTTTGGATACCAATAACTTTGACGAGTATACGTTTCGGCCTTTGTCCATCAAATTCTGCATAGTGAATTTGTTCCCAGGTGCCGAGATGTAATCTCCCATCCTGAACGGGCATTGTGACTTGCTGACCTAACAATTGGCGCTTAAGATGAGCATCACCATTATCTTCGCCAGTTCGATGGTGTTGGTATTCTGGGCCATTACGACCGTCTTTTCCATGATATGGAGCTACTTTTTCTAACCATTCCATGATGTCTTGATGAAGTCCTCTTTCAAGATCGTTTACGTAACATGATGCAGTGATGTGCATGGGATTGACCAAAACAAGACCATCTACTACATTGCTTTCTGAAACAATCTTTTCAACTTGTTCAGTGATGCATAAGATTTGATATCGTTCCTGTGTATGTATGGTTAGTTCTTCAACATAAGTGCAAAATTGGCCTACGTTTCTTTTAGCCAATACAACACTTCCTTATTCTTGTTGTAGTACGTCATTTGCCCATTCTACTTAATCCACGTTCTTCTGATTAATCGGCTCCATAAAAGCATTGTTTACCATTAATGGGATTGCTGCCATTAGCCCGCATATAGCACCACAAAACAGTTGGAAACCGATAACTGCTCCATAAAGAACTGGCAGATTTACTTCTTGACCGTTTCCAGGTTCTGGTACAGGC
>JAKMFY010000191.1 GCA_022425185.1 Candidatus Poseidoniaceae archaeon
GATCTACATTATTTCTCTGAACAAGTAATGAACCTATGAATGGTAAATTATTGATGTGGCAATTTGGGTTGAAGTCTGTAGCAATTGTATAATCAATACCGTTCGTAGTTGCTTCGTTAAAATTCGGCCACTCATCTCCGTTTGTGTAGGGAGTGCCTGGTAAAAAACCAGTCATAACTCCATTATCCATCATCTCTATACGATCTTCAACTGGTGTATGATGGGCGTGATCTGCAGTCACTACCTTCAGTTCGGCAGCTAATTTACCACCTCCGCCATTAGAAAATTCGTCAATATGCATACGCAAATCCAATCCGCCTTTCCTTGATGCGCGAAGAATATCCTCAGATTGTTCAATAGAAAACCAACCTGGTTCACAAAATACATCTGCGGATTCGGCAAGTCCTGATGCTAAAACATTGGGGAGTTGGTTAGAGAGTATGTCTTCTGTATATGATTGATAAGACACACCTGGAGTAACTGCATGGGCTCCCATCCAAGTTGAGTGCAATGAAGGTAAGTCGTTTATCTTGTTAAGTTCATTCTGAACTTCAAGTAAACGCAATTCTTCTTTTGTTGAAAGACCGTATCCCGATTTAGCTTCAAGGAATGTGCAGCCATTACGCAGGGCTTCCCGTAATCTGTATTTCCCAATTCGATGTAAGTCTTCATTACTAGCCTTACGTGTATGACCTACCGTTTGCATTATTCCGCCCCCAGAAGCCGCTATTTCTGAATAAGACATACCATCCATTCGTAATTTATGTTCATTGAAGCGATCACCAGCCCATAATAGATGATTATGAGCATCTATTAATCCAGGTATTATCGATCGTCCAGAAACATCAACAAATTTGGAATCACTTGATTCGAACTCTTCCATTACCTCTTTTGATTCTTGAATTCCAGTTATGATGTTATCTTCTATAATAATTGATTTCCCAATAACAATTGAATCATCATGATCAAGTAGGGCCATGGGGCCTGTGTTGAAGAAAATGGTTCGCACATATTGGCGTAGAGGTGAGAGTTGAAGAACAATCCCATCTTCCGCTAAACCATGGCAGGTGAGAAATGGACCCTAGGCATCGAATCGACAGCACACACTTTCTCTTTTGGTTTAGTTGATAGTTCAGGCATTCCTTTCCCATCAAAAAGCGATACTGTAAGGCCATTGGAAGGCGGGATACATCCTCGTGAAGCAGCTGATCATCATCGAGATATATCTTCAAATCTTTTCCAACAAATACTGGAAACACAAAATCTGAAACCTTCAGACATTGGTGCAATAGCATATTCACAAGGGCCTGGTCTTGGACCATGTCTAAGAATTGGAGCATCCGTTGCAAGGACAATATCAAGCGCTCTAAATGTTCCTCTCATAGGTGTAAATCATTGCGTTGCCCATATTGAAATTGGGAGGCAGCAGTGTGATTGTGATGATCCCGTATTACTCTATGTTAGTGGGGGAAATACACAGGTCATTGCGAAATTGCAAGGTAAATACAGAGTACTGGGGGAAACATTAGATATCGGGATTGGTAATATGTTAGATAAATTTGCTCGTTTACAAGGGATTCCATTCCCTGGTGGTCCAGTCATTGAAAAACTTGCCTTAGAATTCATAGAAAATCATCCGGACGCCTCACTAGAAGGATTGGAATTGCCTTATCCAGTACGTGGGATGGATCTGGCCTTCTCAGGAATACTAACTGCAGCGCAAAGATTGATTGAGAAAGGTCATTCCCTTGGTTCAGTCTGTTGGTCATTACAAGAACATGCCTTCGCTGCGTGTGTCGAAGTAGCGGAACGCGCTTTAGCACATAGTGGAAAAACCGAACTCTTGCTTGGTGGTGGGGTTGCTTGTAACAATCGTATTAGAGAAATGTGTACACTCATGTCCATGGATAGGGAATCAACATCCCATGCACCGCCTAGAATGTATTGTATCGATAATGGAACTATGATTGCACTTTTAGGGCATATTGAACTCGATAATGGCAGAAAAACATCATTCATATCCAGCGGAATTGATCAATACCTTCGTACAGATGACACTTTAGTCTCATGGTCGTAGTCGCTTTCATGCGATTTGTTTTTAATGAGTCGTCATGGAGTTGGAATTACCGGGGGCTTCATAATTCGAGATAGGCGAAGAAAAAAGGATGAACCATTCAATCCTTTTGCGGCAAATGCTAATGCCGTCCGCCAAAAGAAGAGGAGCGAACGTACACTGCAAACAGGTACCCCAACAACTGCTCCTGTTAGACCAACTCCCCAAACAGGAAATATGGAATCTGACTTGTTAAAGAAGCAACAAGAGGCAAGAAAAAAACTAACAGTATCTGAAAAGCAAGCCTCCTCTCAAGCCAAAC
>JAKMFY010000192.1 GCA_022425185.1 Candidatus Poseidoniaceae archaeon
ACATTCTTTATCGATGAATTTGGTGTCTTTAGAGACGCCATGAACATGACGTTTGATTCCACTGTTGAAAGCGTCGATTTCATGGTTCTCGACACTGAAAAGACATCGCTCGAGTTCATTGTTAAGGCAGGAGATATTATCGAAAACAAAACCTTTGAACTCATAGAAAGCGATGATTTGATGCTTGTTGATGGACGAAGAGCCTATGAAACAGCAGACATGCTAACCTCTCAATACAACAACAGATGGTGTGCAAGTGCCTCAGTTCATGAAGGGGGTGCTGCCTATGAAGCAGCTGCAGAGGCCATGGCTGCAGAAATGTGGGAAATGGGTTTTGATCACGTTGAGGTGACGCGATATGAGGATGATCCTGACCAACTTAACGTAGTTGGATACAACTGGGGAAGAGTGAATCCTGACGAGTATATTGTCATTGGAGGTCACTTCGACATTGCGTACATGTTCACTCCACCCGGAGGTGGTACGAATGAGGGCGCAAATGATGACACATCTGGTTCAACAGTTTCTCTTGAAATGGCTCAGGCATTGGCACAAATGGAATTTGATCACACTGTTGTTGCTGGACTCTGGGCATGTGAAGAAGAGGGATTATTGGGAACTGCTGCATTTGTCAGTCACCTTCCAGAAAATGTCTCAGTCCGAGCATATCTAAATTTCGATATGGTTGCATTAAATTATCCAATTGTTCCTCTTAGTGAGCCCTTGGTTGGACCTGGTGGAGAAATCTTTTCCGCTACAAAATATGACTGGACCATCAGTATAGCAGGAGCAAATGAAGAGAATATGAATCGTATGCACGATTGGGTTGGAACCACTATTGAAGATGACTTAGCCTATCAGCCAGGGGATGCAAATCCAATAACTTGGCAGATTGCTGAATCTTGTGCATCAGACCACTGTTCCTTCTTTTCAGAAGGGTATCCAACATTCAATTTCTTCAGTCCTGGCGGAGACATATCTTTCTGGCAAGAATGGCATTCGCCTTCAGATACATTCGAATTCATGACGGCTAAAGCCGGAGGGCAAGAAGGCATGGAAAGCGGATTCAATAGCTTAGTTTGGTCTGCTCTCGACCTGTTCGTTCGAATCGATAATGCAGAAGATTTCCACGGCACTTGGAAAGAATAATCTTCAATTTTGTTTCAATGTCCGAATACATCCATTGATGAAGGATAAGTTCAGGCTAGACCATGGGCAGTCGGTTTTCCAAGGTCGCAACAAAGATTGTTGCCCATCGAAAACGAGTCCACATTGCCGTTTTTATCCTTACGATTCTTATGATTCCGGGGGCACTTACAGCATTGCAACCCATCGATATGGAATCCTATGAGATGGAATCTCCAGAACTTTCTGCTCAAACAACCATAGATGATGAATTTCCGACGAGTGAAATCATTCTCGGATTTGTTGTTGTTGTACGAGACCCGAATGAAGTAGAACCACTGGATGAATGGAGTCCAGTTCCGACCATCGATGGAGGAACTCCTGATTACTCGTCCATTCCACCCATTACAGACATGGGCGATCCAGGAGAGGCATGGAAGGGAGTCACTGAACCAGACGGTGGAATCCTAAATCTCACAATCCTTAGAGAGATTGATGAAAAGTCAAAACTCGTTTTAGAACATCCGCTTGGAGGTTCACTTAAACCGCTTGTGAACGAGGTAACTGGGCATCAAACAACCGGTGTTATGTCGCTTGCTGACATTTTCAGAGGATTCATGAACAACACATCAATCCTGACTCAGCCAGGATTGTCACCTCTTGGCCTCGAGACTCCACCACCAACAAACTGGACGGATTGTTTCCCATTAGATTGCTTAAGTTTTGATGATGAAAACATTACTCAAGCCCATATTGATATGGCCGCAGCTCGAATGGCTGAAGGAAGCAACAACGATTTTCTTCGATGGATTTCCCTTGACAGGGGGTTTGTATCTGATTCCACTTCCATCCAAGAAGGTCCGATAGGAGGAACACTCGACAGCGAGGGTAATTGGCAAAATGAAACGACTGGGCCCGGAAGATGGAGTGGTTCGGCATCATGGCTTTTGGTTCAACTCGACAGAGCCTCGTTAGAAGAACAAGGATGGGAAGTTGTATGGAAAGATGCCAAGCAAGAGAAATCAATCAGGTCAACTGATGACGGAATTGTCATCGGAGGCTATCGATTATCCAACAGTGAACTTGTCCTTCACCCACCACAATACGACAAAGAATCGTGCACAGAACTTGTTGACGAGGAAGGCGCTGGATGCTCTGTTGAATGGAGTTACATGGATCTTGAAGGTACACTCAGGTCTCATGATCGAACATCGCTTACGCTCCTTGTTGGACAAGGAGTGAATGTTGAAGTGAATCGAGAATTACAATCTTCAACAGGACTGATTATTCTCATGGGCCTGATTATTCTCGGACTCTTGTACGTGAGCTTGAGGCGGTTGAGCGACGTTGCCATCGTTGTCGTGGCATTAGGAGGTGCGTTATTGTGGATGCAAGGACTCATCGGCCATTTCTCATCATTTACGAATTTCTTTGGCATATCGATAATCGCTCGTTCCCAGTTCTCAAACCTGTTACCAATTCTTGTTCTTGCATTGGGTATCGATGACTCTTTGCATGCTTTACATCGTTACAAAGAAGAACGTAAGAATGGAAAAACTCCCACAGAATCTGGAACGATTACCCTCAACCGTGTTGGAAGAGCGATTATGCTCACATCGATCACGACCATGGCTGCATTTTCCGCAAATCTATTCTCTGATATCGCAGCATTGAGGTCGTTCGGAGTGGAAGCGGCAATGGGTATTCTCGCTGCATTCCTGCTTACTGGATTATGGGTTCCAATTCTGCGATTGAGCGTTGATGAATGGCTTGAAAAGAAGAGGCAAAAGAAACTAGAGGAGAAGAACATCACACATCTTGTTCCAGAGAGATGGTTACGTTGGGTTACAATTCAAAGCGGACGGTTTCGAAATTCTCTCGTTATAGCAACGCTTGCCCTTCTTGTTACAATTCCAGCAAGCATTGCAATGTCAAATCTGGAAGGAGACTTTGCAGTCGAAGATTTCCTCGATGAGTCATCAGACTTTGCTCAAGGTGTAAACATCGTCAATGAGCGGTTTTCAGATGAAGGAGAGCCTGCGATGCTCCTTATTGAGGGCGATGTTCTCGATCCAAGAGTCTACGAAGGCATTGATTTATTCCGAACAGAGATGAACAGTGTTGAAGACGGTACTCCTGAAAAAATTACACGTACACCTGATGGTAACATCGATTTGCTAGCCATTGACGAACTCTTGTTTGCTGCTCAAGGCTCGCTGATTCTTGACCCTGAACCGTTCAAAGCCCGTGGTTGGAATCCTGATGTTGAAGGGAATGGTATGAATTGTACAACCAGTCAATTCGGTTTCTTGGATACAAGCGATAGGGATTGTCTCGCCTTTATGTTCGGCTTCCTGTCCCTCGAAGGAGTGCCAGGTATTGGCCCGATTCCTTCGATTCCGTCAAGCATTGTCAGCCTTTATGTGATGCCCGAAGTCGAATTGAATCCAATCCAACCTTGGCTCGATGTAAATGGAGAGCCGGCTCAATACAACCACATGCTCATTCGTTTCGGAATCACTGGGCCTGAAGACTTCCCGAGCATGGGGCCTGCTATGGACGAACTTTGGAGAGATCTGGAAGTCTTTACCAACCTTTCAACCGGTACACGTGGCGAGCCAGGGACTGCGCCAACCGAAGAACAGCCCCTGACGTGGGTGATGACAACGGGGCGCCCAGTAACACGTTTTGTTGCATCGACGGAAATGCAGAATGAAATGCAATCTTCACTCGTTCTCGGATCTGTCTTCGTCTTTATTTCCCTCGCCATTGGCTTCCGTTCAATCAAACAAGCATTGGTGACCTTGGGACCAATTCTACTGGTGGTTGTATGGTTGTATGGGCTGATGCAAGTAACTGGCGCAAGTCTGAATATTGTCACAGTAACAATCGCAACCATCTCACTTGGAGTTGGAATTGATTATTGTATACACGTCACGGAACGTTATCGTGAAAGTCGAGAGAAGGGAGAAAGCCATGAACAAGCACTCCACGCTGTCGGTGGAGCCTGTGGACTGGCATTAATCGGAAGTGCTGCATCTGACATTGCTGGATTTTCAGTCATTGCTCTCTCCCCTATGGGTCTGTTTAGCAACTTTGGAATCTTTTCAGCTGCAATGATTTTCCTTTCATTGATTGCAAGTTTGGTGCTAACAACCGCTGCACTTGGCTTACTTCATCAAACGACAAAAATTGGTCAAGCCGAAGAAGAATAGAATCGGTGCGTTCTTGAAGGGAAGTGCTCACGCAGGTATGCGGTCGAATGGGTTGTCCCACCGGCGGTAGGTGAGAAAATGGTTGATGAAAAGACACCAGAGGACGATGAAGATTGGATGCAGTATGCCAATTCTGGCTTTGGTTCAACAGATTATTCCCTTTGGGATGAAGTCGAAGAACAGGATGATGAAGACGAACAATCAGATGAACCTGAGCAACTCGATTCTCATACAGAAGAAATTTCTCGAGCACCATCTCCTGCTGGATTGAAGCATTTGCTGCGAATGGGAACATGTGATTCATGTCTCGGGCGACTGGGCGGAAAGAGATCGTTTCAGCAGACAGATGAAGAATCAGGCCAACTCATACGCTCAACAATCAGTGAGGGAAACGAGCGTTTGATCAACATCCGACAGGAAATTCCACTTTGCCCGTTTTGCGAGAATTTATTCGAAGAAGCATCGCTTCTCGCTGAATTGATTCAAGATGCTCTCGCGTCTTTTGAAATCAATAAACTGCAAATTGGAGCCAGAATTCCTAAAGATCAAATCGAGCAAGAAGAATTGATTCGTAAGAGATACGGGGCGGGAGGATCTGATGCGTTCAAGCCGTCCCTTGTTTCGGCTGTATCGTCGATTGTAAAATCCAATTTTGAATCCATCAATATCGTCAATGACAAACCAGATGTATTGGCCCTAATTGATGTTCTCACGCTCACAGTTACGCTCGATGTTCGAAGCGCCTACATCTACGGACGTTACCGAAAACTTGCTCGTGGCATTCCCCAAACTCGATGGCCTTGTCGTGCTTGCAAGGGAAGGGGATGCAAGAGTTGCGAACAAACTGGGCAACAATATCCATCCAGCGTACAAGATTTGATCGGTGAACCTCTGATAAAATTCTTTGATGGTAAGGAGCACGCTTTCCACGGAATGGGACGAGAGGACATCGATGTTCGCTGTCTTGGAAGTGGCCGGCCGTTCGTCTTCGAAATCAAGGAGCCAAAGCGATGGTCTATCGATTATGAAGAAGCGATGAACCTTGTCAACAAAGAAGCAAATGGAGCAATTGAAGTTTCACACTTCCGGTCATCCAATCGAAGCGAAGTTGTGCGCGTAAAAGATACGCCTGCTGAGAAATCCTATACAATTCGATTCATTGTAGAACCAATCTCACAACCTGATTATGATGTACTCGTTGCACCTCTTGACATGACCAAAGAAGATGTTCAGCAACGTGGAGGTCGCGGTCGACGTAAGCAACGTCGAAGAGGAGATAAGAAAGATAATCCAAAAAAACCTCTTCAGAAGATCGAAATTAAAATCCTTGAAGAATCTGAATTAAAGAAACTGAAAAAGGATGACCTGGTTGCATTGTGTGAAGAGCGATCATGCCTTGCTAAGGGCACAAAGGCTGTTCTTATCGAACAGCTTCTTTCCACAAATCCTGAACCTGTTGAGATGCTTCCACTTCCAAGTGAGGCCGAAATTTTAGAGATTGTCGAGAAGTTAGAAGGTGTTAATCTTGCTCAAAGAACACCTGAACGTGTTGCACACCGAAGAGCAGATCTCGTTCGACGTCGAAGGGTCATAGAGACCAATAATCCAAGTGTTGAAACCCTCGAGAATGGCAATATTGCGGTTGAATTTACCCTCCGTTGTGAATCTGGAACATATGTCAAGGAGACCATTCACGGAGATGATGGGCGTACTCAACCATCCATGGCTTCTCTCATCAAAGCAAAATGTACTGTTGAATGGCTCGATGTCGGAGATATTCACGCAGATTGAAGCGTATTGATTCATCGCGGTGCTTATATGCAGTGGGT
>JAKMFY010000251.1 GCA_022425185.1 Candidatus Poseidoniaceae archaeon
ATGCTATACTTGTCAATAAATCAGACCTCCCTGGTGCCGAACGCCATGCGAATGAATTGCGAGAATCCCTTCAACTCGGTAATCCTACTCCGCCTGAAGTTCGACTTGTAAGTGCATTGAGAGAAGATGGAATTGATGAGGCTGCATCACTTTTGATGGAATTAAAACAAACATCACGGGCAGAAAGAGCACGCTGGAGAGAGCGTATTCTTTCCCATCATGAACGGCAAGTTCTCAACCATTCTCAATTCAATAATATTCTTACCAATTTAGAGAAAGGTTTGATTGGTTTCGATGAAGCCTATGAGATATTGAGGACAGAAGATGAGTGACCAAGTTGAGATGACGAATCCAGTTGACCAATCGGTTGGTGGTATGTCCGGACACCTTCTTCGTAGAGGAATACACCTCGGTATGTCATTTATTCCTGTATTGTATTTTGAATTCGGAGAAGATGTTGCTGATGCTGTAAACCTCTCATTATCTCAACTCGTTTCTGTTGTTATTCTCGTGGCCATCGTAGGTGAGGCTCTTCGGCTCAAGTTTGGTGTCACAATTATTGGCCAACGGGCATATGAGGCTAAGCAAGTCTCTGCCTTAGCATGGGGTGCAATTGCCATAGGTATGGTCTTACTTTTGGCCCCCGATAAAGCGTATGCATATCCACTCATATTGAGCCTTTCACTTGGAGATCCACTCCTTGGTGAGATGCGAAGAAAGGACTTTTCCACATCCGCAGTCATCTGGGCTGGGACGCTTGGTATTGCCTTAATTTGGGCTTCTTGTGCAATATGGGTAGAGACTCCATGGCTTCTCGTAGCATTGATGGGTCCAATGTGCGTTGCAGCAGAATGGCCAAGATTACGATACATCGATGACAACGCTACAATGCTGCTTATTCCTTTGGCCTTGGTCTTAATTCTCGAACCTTTTTTAGGAGTAATGTGAGGTCGTACCGCCGCCATATTGAAGAATCTGGTCGTTTACGGATGGTTGTTGATGCCCATGTATGACGATAATTCATCCTCCGACCCGCCGCAATCGGTATACTATGCATTCTTTGGACTCGCTGTCATTCTGTTAGCGGTTGTCGCATTCAAGTACCCATTGTGGTGAAAATATCCATTGCGAAAGCGATGGTATAAACGTCATGGACGTTTCCTGTGAGTTATGTGTGGGATTTCTGGCATGCTTGGTTCGCCAGAACCTTCTGTTGTCAAGAGTATGACCCGTCTCCAACATCACCGTGGACCGGATGGTACAGGATTTTGGAATGATGAGCACATTTCCTTGGGTCATTCACGGTTAGCAATTGTGGATTTGGAAGGAAGTCCGCAACCGATATCCTCTGACCATGGTTGCATTCTCATCGTTAACGGTGAAATCTACAACTATCAAGAACTCAGGGATAGCAACGCTACCTACTCATGGAAAACGATGGGTGATAGCGAATCTATTCTCGCATTGCACAAGAGCACAACATACGGATTAGAACATCCAATGGCTGAAGATCATTGTAAATGGTTGAAAAAACTCGATGGAATGTTCTCATTGAGTCTATGGGATCCGATTAACAGACAATTAATTCTTGCTCGTGATGAGATGGGAATCAAACCTCTCTTGAGGACGAACATAGACGGCTCACTTCTTTTTGCCAGTGAAGCAAAAGCATTTCATGCACATCCACAATACACCCCACAAATGGACATGGAAGCCCTTCTTGCTCGACTTGTGTGGGAATATCCTCTTGATGGAACATCTTTGTTTCAGGATGTAAATCAAGTTCGACCTGGAACTGTTGAAGTTTGGACGATTGATGACGGTATTGTAACATTAGAAAGTCGTGCTCAGTTCTCACGACCTATGTTCAATCCGGCTGATACGTGGGATGTGAATCAAGGCTCACATCTTCTTCTCGATGGATTTATTGAGAGTGTTGGTCAACGGTTAATGTCAGATGTACCTGTTGGTATTGTCCTTTCAGGAGGACTCGATTCATCTCTAGTCGCTGCGGTTGCAAGTGATGCTGCTAAGAGATATGGGCGTCCAACTCCCGCTTGTTGGACTGTTGCAGAA
>JAKMFY010000255.1 GCA_022425185.1 Candidatus Poseidoniaceae archaeon
ACCCAAGAAGCCTGTTCTGCAAGTCTATCGACGAGTTTTCCTTTTCCTTCATCGCCCCATTGCGCTCCTAAAATTACGGTTGCTGGCATGTATGCTTTTGTTATGCCAATTACGTCAGAAACGTGGCCAGGATGAATACCTGCACCATGTGTAGCATTTCCTCTTGACGTTACAGATGAGGTGACGTACGGGAATGTGCCTTGGTCGATATCGAGCAAACAACCTTGAGCACCCTCAAGAATAATGTGTTCATTAAGTTTCAAGGCATTGTCAAGCATCAAACCAGTGTTTGCGATACTTGATTCATAGATTCCATGAATCCATTGAACTTCATCTTTGAGTGACTGAACATCTATCCGAGAATCTGAACCAGCTGCTTCAAGCGAGCGATTCATTCGTTGAGTTGCAGACTGTGCCCATGAATCGTCGTTTACAATCTCTGAAAGGTCACCGAACCTGAGTCCAATTCGATTTATTTTGTCAGAATAGGCTGGACCAATTCCACGGCCAGTAGTTCCAATTGTTTTGTCAAGGCTATCCATTGCTCTGTGATATGGTAAGATAATGTGAGCACGTTCTGAAACAAACAGACGAGTCCCCTTTGGATCATCACCACCAGTTTCAATCCAATTTTCAAGTTCAGTATGAAGAACCCACGGATCGATAACCATACCATCTCCGAGGATGAGTGAGCACTCTTGGCGCGTTATTCCAGAAGGAAGGAGATGAAATTTTAGAACTCTATCACCGATGACAACGGTGTGTCCGGCGTTGTTACCGCCTTGAAATCGAGCAACCCAAGAAGCCTGTTCTGCAAGTCTATCGACGAGTTTTCCTTTTCCTTCATCGCCCCATTGCGCTCCTAAAATTACGGTTGCTGGCATGTCAATCAATTGGATGTCAGTCAAGAACGTCCTTGAACTATACCCTTTGACTTCATCGCCTTTGTTGGGGCTCTTAGGGTAAATTGAACACATGTATATATACTGTCATTCAATCTTCTTGACATAGCAAAACTATGCGCCATTATCCAATTCAAAACGGATGGTGCGAGGTTGATTATCTAAAACAACAGATACATACCTTTATATAGTCTGCTATACAATTAGTAAACCCGAGGTTGAGAAGATGAGTGCAAGTTATGGAAACGATAAGCGAAACAACACAGAACGACGAGTCCTAGAAGGACACACAAGTCCCTGCGAAGAATGTGCAGCAGTTGATTGGAGCCTCGACATGTCGAGAGGAGAAGTCATCTGCAACAGTTGTGGCCTCGTTGTCGAGGAAAACGTACCCGATCCGGGCGCAGAATGGACCAAGCGAGACAAAGGCGAAGACCAATCTCGAGTTGGAGCACCAATGACCTACACACTCGCTGACAGAGGACTAAACACAACCATTGACATCAAGGATTTGAATTCAGGTTCTGCAAGTCGTTTGGGAATATCAAGCCAAAGCCGTCGAGAGTGGCGCCGAAGACGAATTATCGATGAACGCTCAAAAACTCGTAAGAGCAGAGAGAGAAATCTAGTTAAGGCCAATCAATTCATCCGAGACCGCTCCCAATTACCAAAGGCACTCCAAGAAGAAGTCGCACGACTTTATAGACGGTTATCTGACAAGGGATATGTCACTGGTCGTTCAATAGCTGGTGTATCTGCTGCTTGCACATACCTTGTGGCTCGAGAAGAGAACATGCCTCGTCAAATACCCGACATTGCTGAGCAATTCAGTATAGAGGAAAAGGAACTTTCACGACTTATTCGCCAAGTGTCTCGAATGCTCAACATGCATTCAATCAGTTCACCTGACCAGTACTTTGAACCATTCATGTCTAAACTCGACCTACCACCCTCCATGAGAACCCAGGTACAACACCTTTGGTCTTTGATAAAGCCTCATGAAGATGTTTGGCAAGGCAAGAAACCAATGGGTGTAGCTGCGGCTCTTATCTACAAAGCTGCAAACGAATCAGGTACCCCTCGAACACAATCTGACATTTGTTCAATAGCCAACGTATCAGAAGTAACCCTTCGTGGCTTGTTGCGTCTGATTGAAGGATTGCTCTCACAACTTAGTAAAGGATCTCAACAATGAGAACCTAAAGTTGATGAATAGGCAAGGATAGGGCGAGTTATGGGCTTCAAAGCACGTGCACGCAAGACAAAGGCTGATTCTGGTAAAGATGAGAAAGCAAAGGTAAAGAAAAACACTGGTGAAACACCGTGTGCCGTGAAATCTTGCGAGAAATGGGCGGATAAGAATCTCGGTGGGCGATCTCTTTCCTATGATGATGCCACAGAAATGTGGGGTAGCGGAAATTTCTCATCCGCAAAAGGTCGTGTGCGGGTCTGCAAATCCTGCTACAGATCCTGGAAGAAGGAAAACAAGAATGATGACATGTACTGATGTTCACTTTCACTTTTCACTTACACCTATCATAAAGCAACAATACCGTCTGCACTCAGTAGCAAGGTATGCGTAACCAAAGAACACCCGTACGGAGTCTGGTCACAAACCAAGGAACTTGTATCGCAATGGACGATGGAATGATTGTTTGGGAAACCAAAGAAAATAGAAAAACACTGCGGCTGCATTGCGTTGCTACTGTCATTCTAGGAATGCAAAATGATTATGGAAATGTTGAGAGAATGTTTGTAGGTGATGGCA
>JAKMFY010000256.1 GCA_022425185.1 Candidatus Poseidoniaceae archaeon
ATCTGCAAAGACACGTCCCACAACTTCTCGAGTACGCTCGCCTCTGCGGACGCTGTCAACTTCTTGCATAGCAACTTGATTTTGTGATTCTAATTCTCTTATCTCAGCGACACGATCTGTAAGTGCAGCTTCGAGATCAGTGATTGTGAGTGACATCTGTTGAATACGCTCATCACGCTCAAAGACATCTGTGTGGAGTCGGCGTTCGCGACGTCGCAGGGATTCATATTCCCGGTTTCTTTCAAGCAAACGACGCTTCATCTCTTCAATTTGCTCAACAAGATAATCGTGTTCTGCGGATACAGAACGTGGACCTTGCATAACCCGTTCGAGTTGTTCTTCAAGGTCTGCCAATCGCTGGTCTCGAGCATCGAGTAGTCCCCGCATACGATCAGCGATGTCTCTTAGGCGCTGTCGTTCTTCTTCGAGAGCATTATTCGCAGCAACTTCCGCTTCGTAATGCGCAGTCTGTTCGTCAAGTTTGTTCTTGAGCGAGCGAACTTCATCAGCTGTGACGGATGTGAGCCCAGCATCTGCAGCTTTCTCTAAAGCCTCAACCATCAAACCCATTCGACCTTCCATTTCAGAAATAACATCATCTTGAGATACACTAAGGTCTCGTAGTTGAGCAACTTCTTCGTGGAGAGCATCTTGCTGTTCCTTGGAAAGCGATGATGCTTGAGCATCAAGTTCAGCTCGGCTATCGCTAAGTAATCGTTCAAGATGAACGATTCGCGCATCTGACTCCTTGAGTTGCTCATCTGCTTGGTGCAGACGTTGAATTTCAGGGGCGACTTCGTCTTCACGTTCTGCAAGATCGAGTTCGAGAACACGGAGGCGTTGTTTAATTGTGACAACCTCTTCATTTCGTCGACCTAGTTCGTCCCAAGCGATGAGAACTTCTTCGACGAGTTGCTCGATTGGATATCCTTTGAGCATGCCTTCAAGCGCAGCTCGGTCATTACCAGAGGATTGGCTATGGTTAGAGCCTGAATTTGCAGCGCCGAGCGTCATACAGTTACCTATCGAGACACAACCACTCTTGAACCTTCCCTGTCAAAGAAGGGCAAATAGCCCTGATTTTAAGGTGAAAACAGCGAACCGAATCAGTTGATTGCGGTGTACATGTCATCAGGCATTTCGCCTGCGAGCATGAGTGCGCCTTCTGCGACCTTTTCGAGTGGGTTTTCAACACACCATACGTTAACGTCACCGATGTCAGAGATCTCTCGAGCAACTCGCTCTGCAAGTCCTTCAATGAGTGAGCCTCCGCCAGAGAGGATGATGTTATTTCGAAGAACTGGTTGATATTCAGGGTCAGCTTCAGCAACGATTCTCTTGATTGCATTTCCAACCTTTGGAATAAGAAGTTCGCAAGCCTCTTGAATCAAATCGCCGATATCGACTGTTTGGTTCTTTCCATCAACGCTGAGGTTGACTTCAACTGTGCGTGTATCTCCACCAACGTAGGAGGATTCTTCTTTCCACTTTCGGACCATGTCCTTGGTGATTTGAGCACCAGTGAATTTCTTTGAAATCAATGTCATCAATTCGATGTCGAGCCAGTCTCCAGCTTCTTGGATTGTGACCTGGTCTTCATCAGTTGGGAATGTTCCGTGGATGCGAGCAATATCGGTTGTACCTGCGCCGACGTCAACAACGATTGAGCCGCCGATTTCGCTGATTCCAAATGCTGTTGCGAATGGTTCTGTAACGACCATGATTGCGTTGACTTGCCCACGAAGTGTGGCAACGAGATTGCTCTTGTCGGTAAATGAAACGTGGCTTGGGGAGCAAATAACTCCGAAAACCTCGTCGTATTCTTCAGGATCAACTGTTTCGATAAGGTGGGATACGAATGCCTTGGCAGCAGCCAGATTTGCTTCATCATCTTGTGCAACTCCAGCAGCCATTGGGCGGTAGAGGTTACATGCGAGTTTGTTCTTCAAAGCATCTGCTCCAAAGAGAACATCACGCTTCAAGAAGTTGCGAGCAACAGGGTCTTTTGGTCGTCCTACGACTGTCTCAATAGAATGCATAGCGCCAGCGCTGGATGCAATTGTCGATTGAAACGTTCCTAAATCAATTCCAACATATAATCGTTCACTCATCATCATCACCTTCTCGGATATACAGGCGTGGATGCCATACGGTTTCAATATAGCCCTTCGCTCTCAAGGAAATTTAGACAGGGTGAAACCACCTCAGTCTATCCTTTCTCGCTTAAGATACTGTAAAAAAGAGGCTATGAGAAATGAAAGCACAAGTATCGACAATATTGACGTCAAAACCCACGGAGGAGGCTCGCTTGATTTCATTTCATTTTCTTCGTATATTTCAATAACGAACGGACCTGATTCAAAGAGATTTGATTTCGATTCAGTCCACCAACTTGTATTGCGATCTATGGCACTAATGACAACAAACCACTCTCCGTTTGGAGAGAGCGGGAAGAAACTATTCTCAACGTCGACATTGCACGTGTGCCATGAATCATTTTCAACGGCAATGGCACAAACCTCAACGATTCCAAACGATTTATTTGCGCGCTGTAAGGTAATGTTGACATCGACAACATCCATATCGAGAACTGAGAACTTCAAAGGAATCGTTGAATTATTGTGCCCGA
>JAKMFY010000265.1 GCA_022425185.1 Candidatus Poseidoniaceae archaeon
TCAATAACGAAAACAATGGGTGATTCATCGGCTAGTGTGTTCAATGGTAATTGACAAAGGATTAGAATCGATAACAGAAACAGCCCAGTCCTGTGCCTTGTGCTCCTGCCTCCCATGGATTAGGGTCTGACACCTACTCTTTCAACACTTTCTTTTTCCGAGTAACATCCTTCAAGAAGCAGAGTACTCAGGGGTGTCTATGGCGGAAGGTCTAGGACGTACAGTCTTGCATCGTTACCGTTTTGCAAGAATCTGGGGTCTTGGGAACAGAAGTTCTCCTGTGGCTCAAACTCCTTGTTTGATATCTGGTTCCAGCGATCCCATCGAGTTGCAAAACATTGCACCATTTCGATCAACTCAGACTCGAACCATCCCCGCAAAATTGACGATCGATACTCCACATTGCCTTACGCCTCCTAATTTTGACGTGCCTGGACCTATCTTTGAAGCATCCATTGGCCACGTTTTACCGCCTTCGCTTGACGAAGCCAATGCTGGTGAATCTGCAGATTCAGGTTCAGTTTTACCTCTTTCATGGCAGCGTTTGCATCATGACCCATCCCTTTTGGCTGATGACTTGAAACCGCACATTGTCGTTTTAGTCGATGCTGTTCAACTTGCTGCTCAATCTGGGAAATTGGTTCAAGCAATTAGTGTCATCAAGAATCGATTTCCTGGTTCACTTCTTTGGACACCTGGTTTAGGTGGTCCAGACAATGCTGCAGTCCTTGCATGGTTTGGTGTCGATATCTTTGATTTCTCCCGAGCAGGATTTGCAGTTGCCACCGGCCATTTACTCACAGCGTTTGGTCCACGTGCTGCGATAGATGAAGAAGAATGCTCACCTGTTGTTGCAGTCAATCATTACGATCAATCACTGCGCTCCGTTCGCTCTGCGATTGCCACAGGTACTCTTCGAACACTAGCAGAACAACAGAGTCTGAACAGCCCAAAACTGGTTGAGCATATGAGGTTCTTCGATAAAATAATGAAATCGTCTGATGATTTGATGAGAATCCATCCGTTAGGTGTTCATCGTATTGATTATCTGAGTACAACAAGTCATCAAGATTCATCTGTTGAACAATGGGTCGATTTCATCTCAAATAAGTATCATGTTCCTGAGAAATTAGACAACGTTCTTGTTCTGCTTCCATGCTCAGCCAGAAAGCCATATCGTTTGTCAAAATCTCATCGTAAGTTCATCCAAGCTCTAGGTACAAATGCTTGCCATGAGGTCATGGTAACATCGCCTCTTGGCCTTGTGCCAAGAGATTTGGAAGATGTTTGGCCTGCGGCATTTTACGACATACCTGTAACTGGGGATTGGTCTCTTGACGAAGTTCAACGAATTGAATCGATGGTTCGTAATCTTGTGAATCGCCATGATTACAATTGCATCATCAATCACAGTGGCATGGCATTAGAGATAGATGGGTTCGATATTATCGATACCCGACAAGGCGAAAGTTCAGGTTCTCGAACTGCTCTACAACGATTGACTGAAGCCGTCCAATCTGCAAAGGAGAAGTTTCGTATTCATCGAAGAAAAGGAGAAAAAGTCAATCTCGATCGTTTCAAGAGCATCTCTCGATATCTTCACAAATCTGACGATTGGCTTAATGATTGCAGAGTTCGTGGCAAACCGCCTCGATGGAAAATTGAACGTGAGGGTAAACAAATTGCCCTTTGGTCGTTCGAACGGGCAGGCTTTTCCTTTAGCAAGGATGCAGTGAAATATCTCGATTCGTGCTCAGCACTCCCACGTGTCCATCTTGTTGATGATGTAAAATGGAAAGGCGATTTACATTATGGAATCGTTAAGTCGTTTGAAGCTGGAATACTTATGGGGCAGGATTTGATTGTCATGCAAAATGATGTGGCTGTTGGTCTCGCAAGAAGTATCGCTCCAGGTTGGGAATGGTCAGGAACTCCTGGCCGTCTAGCAAAAATGCATCAACGAATTTAGTTTCATTCAGCGATGTGATTAAGAAGGGAGAGCAAGTCGGAAGGCTGCTCGGAGTAGTTGATATGGCACGTATGTACGCATCCAAGAGAGGAAAAAGTGGCTCATCGAAGCCTTTCATGACTGAAGCTCCTGACTGGTCTAATAAAGACGCTAAGGAGATTGAGTCCCTCATTCTTCAATACTCCAAGGACGGTATGTCCACAGCACAAATCGGAACAATCCTACGTGACAAGCACGCTGTTCCAAACGTTCGATTGGTTCTCGGAAAGCGCATCGGTGCAGTTCTCAGCGAGAACGATGAAAGCGGAACCTATCCTGAAGATTTGATGAACCTCATGCGACAAGCAGTTGCTATCATTGAACATCTCACAACAAACAGTAGAGATCTTCACAACAAGCGTTCTCTTGAACTTACAGAAGCCAAGATTCGCCGATTAGGAAACTACTACAAAGCAGAGGGCCGTTTGGAAGCAGACTGGCGTTACAAGCGTGACCAACTGAGACTTATTGTCGAGTGATTGGGAGCATTCATGTGTGACGGGGTTGAGGCCCCAATGGGTCAGACATGCACGATTTACTTCAGACGTCTTTTCTTTCTCCATTGAAAGAGGATATTGTCAAAGCATCTCAATTCATTTCCAGTGGACCATTGGTCCTAGCATCATCTGCTGACCTAGAAGGACTTCTAGCCCTAGGTTTCCTTGAGGCTGCTCTACTCGATACAGGGATTTCATATTCTCGACGTTTTCTTCAACCAATGAAGCATATCCCTCGTGACGAACAAAATATTCTTCCAAAATATACTGGAACAAAAATAGTCTTCATTGATTCATTCGGGAAAATCGATGACTTGAACTCAGAACATATTCTTGTCATAAAACCAAAGGAAGTTGAAGTACAATTTCCACATTCTGACCAGATAAAGCGGGGAACTGTTGATGCTGTTATCCAATCCTCTGCTCTTGCTTCAGTAATTTCACCAACTGGTGATAGAACGACGAGTTTCCGACCATACGTCGGTGCTGGTCAGTGGTTAATGGAAGGTCTTGATACGACTATAGATCCAATTCATACCTTGGTTAGGGATTTTCTCAGAGATGAAGGCACAATTCAGATTGTTCCTCTTCCTGAAGTTTCTCAACCAAATATCGAGATGATACCTGGACTTTCGGAAAGACGGCTAAAAAAATTAAGTAAATTGTGGACTGAAATGGATGCAAATCAGCGCTCACAAGCGTTATCAGAATTTTGTCTCCCATCCCTTTCAACCGAGGGTATTTCGACGGCTCGATTTGAGGAGCTTATTTGGAAGAGAATGGTGATTCCTAATCAGAAGAAAGACTTGGCCTCTATCCTGCACGTGTTGCAAAGCGAATGGCCAGAAACCAAAGAAGAGGCTCTGATTTTTGCGAGTCGACTGCTAGATTCTTGGCTTCGCACAGGTCATCTTTCCGAATCGACGGATTGAAACATCATGAGAAGGTGGCTTAGACATGGCGATTGAACGACTGTTAACTGGGAGTATACGCGAGCGTGTACAAGATTTTATGTCCACTGAGGATCTGATTATTGAGTCTTTCAAAGATATTGTGAAAGATGAACTCAAACTTCACATCCGAAGCAAAATCGAAGAAGATCCTGACTTGCATGCTGAAATTCGTGAAGCGGTTTCCTATTATTTCCAGCAAAAAGCACGCTCTGTGTATGCTGAATTGAAAGCTACAAGAGCAGCCACTCGCTTGGGACTGCGTCTCTTGCCTGATGAACTTCAAGGAGAGGTTGGAGAGGCCCTCATTGGTTTGTTTGAAAAGGAACTTGGGACTCTTTTGGACAAAGCACTTTGAAAGGAAAATCAAACCATCTCTTCACAGACTTGCGTTTATGTTATACGCTGGTTGTGTAGCCAAAGGTACGGGGATAGAATGAAAAGACAAGCAGTGCTCATTTTGGGTTGCTTTCTGTTCGCATTAATTTTACCTTCAAATTCACTGATTGAGCAGTCCTCTGCGGAAAACGTCACAGTTTGTTGTGATTCTGTCGAAGCCGATTTGTATCTTCTTGGTTCAGATAGCGCTTCAATACTGAGTCCATTTGAGGACCTACTTGTTGAAACACCAACGTCGGCCTCGTTTGAAACAGCGTTAACATCTTCTGAACAAATTGAAAAATGGGTTCTTTCTCCAGCATGGTCGGGCCTAGTCCCTGAATCTGTATGGTCACTTGAACTAAATTATGAGGTTTCAGACGCAGGCGGTGCACAATTGAACCTTTCAGCGATTGTAACTATCGGGGGGTCGACATTCACAGGCTATCTGGATGCAGGTTCCTCCTTTGTTCCCGCCGGTGTAGGGACGCTCACCATTGATATCCCAGTTGAGAGTGTTTCAGTCAGTGGTACATCAGAGGTCTCACTCACACTCAACGCCCGTACAATCGTGTTTAGTGTCCCCTCTAGTGGTGCAAGTATCGAATTCCTGTGGGGGAGTGAAGCAGAAGATTCCAAAGTGTCAGCAAATTTACCTCTTCTTGATCTCACTTTAGATGAGCCTGTCGTAGAAGGTGATCTTGTCTACTTTGGTCTTCGAATAGAATCAGCATTTGGCATGGAAGCCCTGGTATTTTCAGATTCAATTACATTGAGTGTAAATGGAATTCTACTCGATAGTGACCCAACAGAGGTTTCTGAAGGGGATGCTATCCTTGTTATATGGACTTGGGATGGTGCAGCAGGCGGAGTTGAAACGGTCGATGTTTCAATGGAATACGTTCTTCAACCCGGCGTGAAACTCACAGGGTTGACCATTTTCGAAATTGAAACATTTGATAGTAATGGCGGAAGTGGTGGATATTATCCATTGAATGAACCACTGCGCTCAAGTGGCAGAGGTTCTCCATTAACTGTATCAATTGATTTAGAACTTGAATCCGAAGATAATGGTATTCGATTATCAAGGTCAACCACGCTCGAAATTGGTGGAGAAATGGCCTTTTGGATGAGATGGGGTATGGACCACATGGGCGATGAATCCATACCACTATCTCGTGTGTTAGGGAATTTCCAAGCTGGAGCAGTCTCAGACGATGAGCGTGGGAGTAGAATTATCGAAAGTATTGAAGTCAATCAGTTTGAAAGTTACATGGAATCGTACTATATCACATATTTCCAACTCGGTCTTGGTATAGAATCTGATGAACTCCTTGGTGATCTTTCTGAATCAGATACGTTTGCGATAACCCTCGATTTGATGGGTGAAGAACGAGTTACAAA
>JAKMFY010000274.1 GCA_022425185.1 Candidatus Poseidoniaceae archaeon
TGGAGACTTGCAGGTGATGTCCATCCCGATGTGGACCAAATTGCATCTTTGCTTTCTCCAGTACCTGGAGGTGTTGGTCCAATGACTGTTGCAATGCTCATGGCAAACACTGTGACTTCTGCTGAACAGATTGCCAAGAATTGATGGGATCATTATGGAACAGAAAGCACCCCGAATTTCTGTCTTCGCATCAGTTCTCGCAGTTCTTTCAAGCCTAACGCTTCTCATCAATGCATTCGCAGGTAAATTTCCAGGTCACGCAGGAGAACGAGTTCTTCTGCGTCCTTTATTTGAGGATCTCTTTCTAGATGGAAACGCCTCATATTGGGATGAAACTGGTTGGTCAATTCAAGAGACTGTATGGGCAATTTCAACTTTTTTCCTCATCTTGATTTCAGTATGGGGACGTCAATTGAGGCCTGTTCCTGAATTACCTAAGCAACCAAGTGTGGCGGAGCAAATTGAGTCCTTTGAAAGCATAGCAACTCCAGTTTCCAGCAACTATTCGATTCAAGATAATGAACGAACAACAACCATCATATCTTCAATTCTTGGGGACACACAACAAAACGTGGATGAGAAGACTGTTTCATCAGCGATTACATCGCTTTCTTCTGGAAGTCTAGGAGCATATGCTTCTGCAGTTGTTGCTGAGAGGAATTCAACAGTTTCAGAATCGATCATGGAAACTGAGCAACTTGAACGCACGAACGTGGATTCTGAAACGCTTCAATTATCACCTCGTAACACAGCAACTGAAGAATCAAAAAAAGAAGAGAAACTTTCCGATGATGGCAGAAATTTTGTTTCAGATGGTCCTGCTTATGTCCCATTGCCAGGTGCTGTGGAATCTACTGCCGACACCCCTCCAGTTCGTAAGACTGAGTATGAATTTGTCTCTGACGGACCTGCGAGTATTCCCTTGCCAGAACTTCCTGATTTTGAGGAAGAACCAGTTGCTCTTCCACAATTACCTGATTTAGATTCATTGTTTGACGAACCTGTGAAGGAAATACCCTCTCTTCCAAATCTCGATGATTTGTTTTGAATAATGGCCGAGAGATTCAAAAGAACTGGGCGTGAGGGATTTGTATGCAATGGAGTGAGCGATATGATTTACATTCGCATACAACGCACAGTGACGGTTCACTCAGCGTTGATGAATTAGCTTCAAACATGGCATCAGAAGGTGTTCAGGTTTGGTCACTAACCGATCACGATACAATCTCTGGTTGGAAGGAAGCAAAGATCTCAGCAGCCAAGCATGGGATTCAATTCGTACCCGGTGTTGAGTTGACTTGCGATGTGGAATTACCATGGGACGAAGAGATTCTATCTCAAACAGGTCGAGATAGATCTCCAACCTCTTGGCACTTACTCGCTTATTTTCCATATGATCCACATCCTGAAGGTCTTCGAGCATTCAAGGATTGGCTCGACCCATTACAAGATGACAGAGTTCCTCGCATGCTTGAAATGATTCAATTGGTTAATGGATTTGGAATGAAGATCGATGTTGATGATGTGTTGAGTCGTGCTCAAGGAAGTGTAGGACGTCCCCATTTGGCTCAAGCAATGGTTGATGCTGGCTATGTGAGTTCAATGAATGAAGCATTTGATTTGTGGCTTGGAGATGGTCGTCCATGCAGCGTCATACGCCCAAAACCATCTCTTGCAGAAGCAACACGTTTAGTTCATGCAGCGGGAGGTATTACTTCGCTAGCACACCCCCGATACTATGGTGTAGATTACGAAAGATTAGTTCAACATCTCAAAGAATCAAAGGTCGATGCAATTGAAGCCTTTCATCGTAGTCACACGGACGAAGAGCGCCATTCAATCTGGAAAGCTGCATTGAATGCAGGATTAGGTGTTACAGTGGGTTCTGATTTCCATACTCCAGAGTGGGGTCATCGACCGGGTCATATGCCTGTTGTAGAATCAACACTTCCAGTTCTCATTTCTTCGGTAAAACCCGATCAATGATGAGAGAAATTTCGAACAAGAGAATAATTGGAAGCGCTACGAGGAAAAGTGAAAGTGGGTCTGGTGGCGAAAACATCGCACCCAGGACAAATGAAGAAAACCAGATGTGTTTTCGGTACGCTGTAATCGTTTTAGGATCGACCATGCCAACT
>JAKMFY010000277.1 GCA_022425185.1 Candidatus Poseidoniaceae archaeon
TCCCATGATAAAGGACACCCCTGAGCCTGCGCTACAATTCTTTGACTTCTGCTTCCGATGCTCGCTTCAAAACCTGGCCAATGATGTCTCCTTTCATTCCAGCAGGTATCTCGACAACACATGCCCAATCTCCATTTTCAAGCCATCCTTCCTTTTGCTGATAGGATCTCAAGAGGTTACTAACGCTACCATACGAAGAGCCTGGAATACGGAATGCCAGACGTAAGGACTCAAAACTAAGAGGAATGAGTGGTTTCAGTTTAGCTATAGCATCTTTCACTTGATCTTCCAACCGTTTGAATGGGTCAACCGTGTATTTCGACTCTTCCAAAGCAAGTTCGATTCGAGTTCTAGGATGAGGCGATTTTGAGCGTGGATCTACTGCTTGGGTTTGGATGTGGTGAATGATTTGTTGACGCATTGTTTCTACACGTGCTTTACGTTGAGAGGTTGTGAGCTGAATTGTTCCTTTTTTGAGAATAATCATCAATATTTTTTCAACATCGAGGGTTTCAAACGTTTTCATAAGGATTTCTTCGGTTGGCCTTTCACCACTGCGGGCATCATGAAATATCTCATCCATTGCCATAACGTCATCAAGTTCAAATTTAGATGGGTCTAACTTCCACTCTTCAATCTGGTCTGGATCAACAAGGGCTTCGTACCGCTTACCGCCTTTTTCAATACGAGCAAGAACAGAGTTATCGAGGCTTACCATGGTTCCACCAGTTGAGTGATGGAGCAAGGTCCCAATGAACTTACCTGTTTCAGTCTTCAAGAGGCTTGAGTCTGTCAAGTTGTTTGGTGACTTCGCCACGGTCGAGGATTCTGTATCCATCACCATCAACAACAACGACTTCTACAGCTTCACGGTTGAGTTCAGTATCGTTTGCTGAACGAAGTGCTTCCAAGCCCATCTTCATTGCAGCATTGAGTGTCATACCAGCCTTCCAGTTCTTTTCGAAGTACTCGATAACAGTGTTTCTGTTACTGCCAATCGCACCTGCATGGTATGATTGGTAAGCACCAGATGGATCGGTTTCGTAGAGATGAATTCCTTCATCATCAACGCCACCAATGAGCAGGGCAGTTCCGAAAGGACGCGACCCACCATATTGTGTGAATGATTGCTTGAAGTCGCATAATTTCTTGACCAAAACGTCTACAGGGACGGTATCAGCGTAGGTGATTCTGTTAATTTGGGATTCAACACGGGCACGTGCAACAAGTTGTCGTGCATCTGCTACAAGTCCAGATGTTGCAACACCAATGTGTTCGTCAATCTTGAACATCTTTTCGATGGATTCTGGAATGATAAGGCGAGAAGCGATTCTCTTGTCACAGACAAGAACAACTCCTTCCTTGAATTTCAGACCTGCGGTTGTAGTTCCTCTTTTTACGGATTCGCGTGCGTATTCAACTTGGAATAATCTTCCGTCTGGGCTGAATGTTGTAATTCCGTGATCGTATCCTCTTCCACTTGGTTGCATTATCTCACCATTTCCTTCTCGTCGTCGACGCTTTATGAGGGTGCGGGTAGGCGACCCTTGGATTAAACCAAGAACACGACCCATTTGAACACTTGGCTTTGAATCCCCTAATCTCATGAAGTTGAACGTGTTCGCTCATTTATGCGCATAGCCGTGCTCTCTTCAGGCGGAAAGGATTCTTCCGCAGCATGGTGGTGGGCGCAATGCAGAGGCTGGGATGTTGTAGCCCTCGTAACCGTCCAAATCCAGGATGGAGATTCTCATATGTTCCAGGTTCCTTCTACGAAGTGGGTTGAACCTCAAGCATTGGCTGCTGATGTCGATTGGTATTCTGTGGATGCATCGGGTTCTGTTGCCGATGAAATCTCAAGTTTAGAGGCAGTATTGCAGGATTTGAACCTTGATGGCATCGTGAGCGGAGCACTACGTAGCGACTTCCAAAAGGTGAAACTTGAGAACATGGCTCATCGACTTGGGATCCATTCTTTCTCACCACTTTGGCATCAAGATCCATATTCCCATCTCCACGGTATGATTGAAAATGGATTTAAAATTATGATAACTTCAGTTTCTTGTGAAGGTCTAGATGGTAAATGGTTAGGAAAAATATTGGATTTGGAAAACGTCCAAGAACTAAAATCACTCTCTGAAAAATACCGATTTAATGTTGATGGGGAAGGTGGTGAATACGAGACTTTTGTAGTTGGTGGACCTCATTTGTCACGAACGTTACAAGTGGAAGGAACCGCATCCTTTGACGCAAGGCGTGGTGAATTCAAAATCTCAAAGGTTCACTGAATTGCTTTTCGGGCAAGTTCTACTGCTTCATCAACAATCTCTCCCGATACACCGATATGATTTGCAGGGTCAAACATTGCTTCTAGTTCTTCAGCACTAAATGCAGCAACAATTGCTGGTGTACGGCTACAAACATCGATCAATTCCTCTTTGTTTGCGACAGCGGTAAACGAAGCTTCTCGGAGAATCTCATGTGCTTCATCTCGAGCAATACCATGGTCGACCAAATCGATCATTACTTTTTCAGCCATAACCAATCCACGTTGTGCTTTGATGTTCTCCATACATCGATTGGCATCGACCCACATATTGGTCAACACATCTCGTGTTTTGGCGATGACATCTTCACAGAGAGCAGAGCCATGGGAGAGAGTAAACCGTTCGCTGCTTGAATTAGCAAGATCTCTTTCGTGCCATAATAACGCATTTTCATAGGTTGGAATGATGAAGGAACGGACAATTCGAGCCAATCCTGAGGCGTTTTCGGACTTGATTGGGTTCTTTTTATGTGCCATCGTTGATGATCCGACCTGTTTCTTGACGTCGAATCCTTCTCCAGCTTCTTGTAATTCCGAGCGTTGTAAATTTCTTATCTCTTGAAGAATTTTCTCACAAGATGTGGCCACATTAGCGAGCCAAGATACATATTCGACATAGCGGTCTCTTCCAACAACTTGGGTTGTAGCCAGAGGGACACCAAGTCCTAAGTGTGTCAAAATGAGCCGTTGCAATTCACGTGCATTTTCTCCTTGGGCTGCACCAGTTCCTACAGCACCAAGGAATTTACCGACCGCGATACGAGGTGTGGATTCATCAAGCCTCACCAACTGTCTTCTTAGTTCATCGAGCCAAACCGCTGCCTTGAGGCCGAAGG
>JAKMFY010000291.1 GCA_022425185.1 Candidatus Poseidoniaceae archaeon
AAACTCAGCGAGATAGTTTCTTCTTGTAAAAACCATGGTGAAAAGGTATCTGTTTTAAATTCCTCTCCGGATAATGAAACAGACATTGGGTGCTGCTCACTCAAAATGGTCATACTTCCCTGTACAGCAGTTGGCTGATACAGAATACGAACAGTGTTTCCTTCGATTGAAAATTCTCCAGTTATGTTAAATTTGGTTGTGATTGAGTACCTGATATGTGTTCGTTCATCATCCGCTTGTGTTAATTCCATACCTGATGCAACGCTACAACTCATTGAGATGTATTCAAGGGACAACCCTTCAATATCAATTGCATCAAAAATCGAAGACGAATAATTCTCTTCATGGATGTTATCGCAGTATGAGTTAGCAAACAGTAACGCCTCTTCAGTTGACAATTTGATGTCCGAATCCAGTGAGTATCGTGATAAATCACGGATCATTGACGAATCGTGTTTGTTTAATGTGAATGTTTCTTTTACCTCGAGTGCAGTTTTATTGAAAATTAAATTCATTGATCTCATGAAATTCTCATCAGGTAATAGTTCGCAACTGAATGTTCCCGCTGTATCACAATTGAGATCCCATATGTCTTCAATCCCATCACCATCATCATCATCATCGATTGAATTTGGTATTCCGTCGCTATCAAAATCCGAGCCAGATTCTCCGAGTCCATTACGAACATGAACTGTGCGGTAGGTCACAACATGATCAGTGGTTGATGTAAAGAGGGCCAACTCGATTTCCCCAGAGCTCGATTCTAATAGTTCAAAATCAGAATACTGATGGAAGAGGGAAACTTCAGAAAGTTTAGTTGAATCCGAGGAGTCATATTTCGTAAGGAATTGCCCTGAATCGGTTCTATGAGCATAGACATATTGTGCACTTGAAGACCATGTGTAGGAAATGATACCCGGAGTTTCTAACGGCCTTAGTTCTGAACCTGATAGAGTCCATTTTCGAATCGTATCTCCATCAATACTCACTGAAAACATTGACTCTGTCGGATCAAAGGAGCAGTGATTAACGCTACTTCCGAGTATAAATTCATGATGAATGTAATTTCCATCAGCGCTCCAAATAACGAGGCGCCCAGTTTCGTCGACTGCCATAACGTATGAGCCTGATGGTGAAATATCAGTGCAAATTACACGGCCAGATAGATTACCTGAATACTGAACTTCAGTACTCAAGTCTTCTCTGTTGAGTTTAATTATACCTGAAGTAGGGTGATTTGTAATCAATGATGCGCCATTATCTGTCCATGATAAGAGCATTGCATTTGACGAAGTTGTCTGTGTTGATATTTTTGTATTGAAGGTATCAGCATCTAGTATGTGGATAGTGTCAGATCCGGCGCTGCTATCTTTGATGGTTATCGCCAATCTAGTTCCGTCAGGAGAAAGTGCGGTTGACAATATTTCTTGTTCGAATGCCTTTGATTGAATCGTGCTTTGATCGCTTGTTGAATATTGAACTAATATGTTGTCAAATGAAGCATAAGCCAACGTCCCGTTTTCATTAATTTCAATCGTCCTGAGCCCTTGATTATCGAGCTCCGAATCGTATGTTGATTCAAAAAATAAATTACTCGTATCGGCTGCAACGATTGGTGAAAGGAAAAGGATTGACAATGAGACGACGAGGAACCTCCACATAGCCGACTTCCCCATGATTGATAATGACCAATGCGATACATAAACAATCCCATCAGTGTATCAAATCTCAAACCTAATTGTATAAAATTTCCATCGGTTAGTTCATGAAGGTCTTCAGGTTGGATGGAATATGACATCTTTACCGCTTGATGAAAATGGCAACATGATTGTTCGAATTGGACACTCTCCTGACCCTGATGATGCCTTCATGTTCCATGCAATGACGACTAATGCCTTCCCAACACCTGGTTACAACTTCGTACATGAATTACAGGACATCGTAACTTTGAATCATAGAGCAATGCGTCAAGAACTAGAAGTTTCTGCCGTATCTATACACGCCTTTCCTGACATCGCCGAGCATTACTCCTTGATGAATTGTGGAGCTTCCATGGGAGAAGGATACGGTCCAATGATTGTTTCGAAACAGGGCTTAAGTCTCGAGGATGCTAAAAAATCGATTATAGCAGTTCCTGGGATGAAAACTTCAGCTTACATGGGGCTAAGATTAGCATGGGGTGATGTACACGTTGAAGTGGTACCTTTCGATGAAATTATACCACGCATTTTGGATGATACATATTCCTGTGGTCTTATCATCCACGAAGGTCAGTTAACATACGTCGAACACGACTTAAATGTTCTAATCGATTTAGGTGTTTGGTGGAATAAACGCACTAATGGATGGCCAATGCCCCTTGGCGGTAACGTCGTTCGCAGAGATCTTGGAAACAAAATTATGGAAGACATAACAATGTATACCAAAATGAGTATTGAACATTCAATTGAACACCCTGAAGAAGCACTTGAATTCGCTAAAGCATGGGGAAGAGGAATCGATGATGAAACAAATCAAAAATTTGTTACTATGTACGTCAATGATCGAACCATTGACTACAAACCAGAAGGTCGAGCCTCTGTCCGTCAATTCTTAAAAGAAGGCAAAGAAATCGGATTAATCGATTCAACGTTCTCGGAAGAATCAATGCAATTCATTGGTGCCCCAGAAGAATAGGTGTTTACATGGGTGAAAAACCTGCAGTCAGCGAATTTGGCTCTGTTGACCCCGCTCCTGCTTCCCATGATGATGACATGCTTCAAATGAAATCTGTATTGCTTGACGACTCGGCGCGTATGTTTGAACGTATGCGGGTTGTTTTCAAATTCCGGAACATTCGCACTGTCGAATCTTGTCTTGCACTTTGCGAAGCATTCTCTACAGATAGTGCGTTACTACGTCATGAGCTCGCTTACGTTTTAGGCCAAATGCAGATGGATGAGGCTCTTCCTGCACTTATCGATAGGCTATCTGATGTTAGTGAGCATGTCATGGTTCGTCATGAAGCGGCAGAAGCCCTTGGAGCAATAGGAAATCTAGTGGCAAAGCCAGTTTTGGAAACGTACCTTTCAGATCCCTTTGAAGAAGTGAGTGAATCATGTGAAGTAGCTCTCGACCTCTTGGACTGGGTCGCTAAAAGTTCTATTTCTGAACAATAAATCAATCACGACATTTTAGAACCTAAGCCGATAGGAAGGATTGGTGAGGAGATGCCACACGAACACGTACAATTAGCTCAAGCACCTAACGGAGAGATTGGGCCACGATGCCATGACTGTGGAATCCGCTTGACTTTTGGCTCCTCAATGGTCCATAATGAACACTACTATTGTTGGGATCATTATGTTGAAAAGACTGGTGCTGACTCAGTTACAGAAGTGAGCACTACTGAACAAAAATTTTACATCAAAAAATAATTGGGTCTCGTTCAATAACTGTGACCCCTTAGTCTAATCATGGCATCTCAAGGGTGGGCACGTTTTGCGCACCGCTTTGGCCGGTATTATCAGTCATCTCAATTTTGGCGTCCACCGCGTATGTCAATGCGAGAATGGATGTTTATCCCATTTGGAGGATCTCCACCTCTCAGACATCGAGCATTCAGAGGCGAATCTGAATTGAGACAATTTCTTTCCGAAAGAGCAATGCATTCCTGCTTCTATTCTACAGCGTATTGGAACAAACCCTATGAAATGAAAATGGATGCTAAAGAATGGCAAGGTGCTGATCTGATTTTTGATTTGGATGGCGACCATTTGCCTGGTGTTACTGATAGAGATTTTCCTGGAATGCTTGACGTTATCCGAGATCAAGCACATGCTCTATGGAATGA
>JAKMFY010000026.1 GCA_022425185.1 Candidatus Poseidoniaceae archaeon
TTGGCCAACTCAACGAGCGCAGAGAAGCCCTTCATGCGGAAGTAATCACAATAAAAGGAGAAAAAGTAATCGAAAAAGGAATTGTAGAGGTCGAACTCGCTCTCCAGTGGTCTGATGCTTTCAGTGAATCGATTCGATGTTACACCAATATCATCAGGAACAAGGACGGGGGTACGCACATGTCTGGTCTACGTACTGCTTTGACGAGTTCTGTCAATTCTTATGCGAAGAAAAAGAGTTTGCTCAAAGGAGATGGTCTTTCTGGTGATGATGTACGCGAAGGCCTTGCAGCAGTTGTCAGCGTAAAGCACCCTGATCCATCATTCTCTTCCCAAACCAAAGACAAGTTGGTGAGCAGCGAAGTGACTGGAATTGTTCAGACAATCGTTTATGATAAACTTGGTGAGTTTTTCGAAGAGAATCCCTCGGTTGCAAAACAAATCGTTGAAAAAGCACTTCTCGCTTCTAAGGCAAGAGAAGCAGCCCGCAAAGCTCGTGATTTAACTCGTCGCAAAGGTGTCCTCGAGGGAGGTGGTCTACCTGGTAAACTTGCAGACTGTCAATCAAGAGATCCAAGTGAATGTGAAGTTTACTTGGTTGAAGGTGATTCTGCCGGTGGTTCGGCTAAGACAGGGCGAGATCGACGAATACAAGCAATTCTTCCATTGCGGGGTAAAATCCTCAATGTTGAACGTCAAAAGCACAATGCGGCTAAGGTATTCCAAAATCAAGAAATTCAGACAATGATCCGTGCTCTTGGAGCAGGTGTTGGAAATAATCCGGAAGATGAGGGCGGATTTAATACAGAAAAACTTCGTTACAGCAAAATTATCATTATGACTGACGCTGATATTGACGGTGCACACATTCGTACGTTGATGCTCACGTTCCTATGGCGATTTATGCGGCCGGCGATAACAAATGGGCACGTGTACATTGCTCAGCCCCCATTGTTCCAGCTTTCAAAGGGTAGAGTGAGCAAATATGCATTCACAGATGAAGAAAGAGATTCAATTCTTAATGAATTAAGAGGCGATAATCCAAACGCTAAAATTGGCATTCAACGATACAAAGGATTGGGTGAAATGAATCCGGAACAATTGTGGGAAACTACGATGAATCCAGATACTCGAACAATGCTCAAGGTCACTGTCAAGGATGCTGAGGAATCAGATCGTATGTTTGAAATTCTGATGGGAGAAGATGTCCCTGACCGAAGGGCGTTTATCGAGCGCCATGCAAAGGAGGTGACGAACCTTGACATCTGAAGATGAAGATATTGAACAAGAAAGCGGCGATTCTGTCGAAACCGGTACTGTACTGAATCGGTCTTTGAATGAAGAAATGAAAACCTCATACATTAATTATGCAATGTCTGTTATCATCGGTCGAGCACTTCCCGATGCACGTGATGGATTGAAACCTGTACATCGTAGAGTCTTGTACGGTATGCATGAAGGCGGTCACACCTCTGAAAAGAAATTCAGTAAATCGGCACGTTCTGTTGGTGAAGTCATGGGTAAGTACCATCCGCACGGAGATCAATCTATCTACGATACAATGGTCCGGATGGCTCAAGAGTTTTCGCTAAGATATCCTCTTGTTGATGGGCAAGGTAACTTTGGATCTATCGACGGAGACCCTCCTGCTGCAATGCGATATACAGAGAGTCGTCTTGATAAGATTTCAAAACACATGCTCGAAGATATCGAGAAAAAAACAGTTGACTTCCAACCGAACTTCGATGATTCTGAGATGGAGCCGTCCGTCCTTCCAGCCCGTTTGCCAAACCTACTTCTCAATGGTAGCGATGGTATTGCTGTTGGTATGGCAACGCGTATTCCTCCTCACAATCTCACAGAAGTTGCAGGAGCAATTCGACTGCATGTCGATCGCATTCTTGAAGAGGGTGTTGAAAACTCAGGTATGCCACATATCTCTATAGATGAATACATGGAGCATGTAAAGGGGCCTGATTTCCCTACTGGAGCAACCATCCACGGCATCGATGGGATTCTTGACATGTACTCCACTGGCAAGGGCAGATTCCATGTCCGCTCAAAGTGTGATGTCTATGACGATTCAAATGGAAAGAAAATCGTCATTCATGAAATCCCTTACCAAGTCAAGAAAGCCGATATGCTCGTTCATATCGCTGAATTAGTGACAAAAGGAACTATTGTCGGTATTCGTGACATCCGTGATGAATCATCAAAAGAAGGGATTCGAGTTGTTATTGAAGTAAAGAACAACGCAGATCCACATGCTGTTCTAAACCAACTCTTCAAATCGAGTAGATTACAAGAATCGTATTCTGCTAACATGATGGGTATCTTGGACGGTAGACCAGTTCTTCTTACTCTTCCTGTTATGATGCATACCAACGTTGAGCACAGAGAATCAGTAATTGAGCGAAGAGCACTATTAGAACTAGAAAAAGCAGAAGCAAGAGCGCATATTCTTGAGGGTCTAGTGAAGGCTCAAGACCGAATTGATGATGTTATTGCTGTAGGAAAAGCAAGTTCCAGCCGTGAACAATTTGAAGCTGTTCTGAAAGGTACAGAAACGATGCCCGGCATTGCAGCGTTTGATTTCACTGAACCTCAAGCAAAAGCAATTGCTGAACGCCGATTGTATCAACTAAGCAGACTTGATGTTGAGAAGGTAACCAACGAATACAATGAACTGAAACTTAAGATTGCTGATCTGCAAGACATAATTTCCTCTAAGGCTCGCCGTCTTGACATTCTTATTCAAGAATTGAATGAGATGGTTGAAAAGCACGGAGACGAGCGACGTTCGGAAATCGATAAGATGCCATTGTCAATGGACAGAGAAGATTTGATCGAAGAAAGAGCAATCGTGATATCACTCTCAGAAGACAACTACATTCGCCATTTACCTGTTGAGTCTTTCAGAGTGCAAAACCGTGGTGGCAAAGGCTTGAAAGGCGTTACAACCAAAGACGAAGATTTCCCTAAATCGATTCTCACCTGTTTCAGTAAAGATCGTTTGTTGATTTTTACTGATCAAGGAAGAGTGTATGGCTTGAAAGCATGGGAGACGCCAATGGGAAGCCGATTAAGTCGCGGAAGCCATATTCGTAACATCATTGAGCGTATTCGTGATGACGAACGTGTGGTTACAATTCTGCCAATTTCCAAGGAACTTCAAGAAAACCCAGAAGGCCATTATTTGATTTTTGCAACGCATAAGGGTATTGTTAAGCGTTCAAAACTTGCTGATTATACCCGAATTAATCGAAATGGAAAGTATGCGTTGAACTTTAAAACTGAATCTGACACACTCGTTTCTGTTCGTGCAATTACGGATGAAGATCATGTTGTTCTTGTATCTAAGAAAGGAAGAGCATGCCGTTTCAAACCCGGCGAATTCAAATTGAAGACTGACCCTGAAACTGGAATTGAACGTAAAGTATGGACTGTTAAGGTTCAAGGCCGTGTTAGCATGGGTGTTAACGGAATGAATCTCAAGGACGGAGATTCCGTTGTTGGTATGATTGCAAGTTCGAATGAAGAAACGTTCGTTCTCACACTTTCAAAGTTTGGTATGGCAAAAAGAAGCCGTCTAGGGGATGGTGAAATGCACGATCTACTCGATGAAAATGACGCACTAGTTGTCGATGAACAAACTGGGAAAGCCAAGCAATACCGAGACGGCTATCGTAAGACAAGCCGCGGTGCTGGTGGCGTACAAACCATGAAACTCGACGATGAAAATGGGGATGAGATTGTTCGTGTCCATACGATTCCTGATGAACGTGACCAACTCTTCCTTCTTACTGGAAAAGGTATGATGATTCGTGTAAAGGCGAGTCAAACAAAGGAAACCTCTGGAAAGGCTACAAAAGGAACTCGAGTCATGGAATTAAGGAACAAGAACAAAGCCGGATTCACAGATGAAATCATTTTCTCTGCCCATCTGCCTGCTGACCTTGTTGAAGAAGATGATGAATTCGAAGCAATGGATACCGATGGTGACGGCGTCGTAAGTCGAGAGGAATTTGAAGCTGCACAAGCATCAAAATCTGACCTAACTCTTGAAGAAGAGTGATGTCGTCCAATCGACGCCTTCAAACATGATTCATGTCTGAGCCTGTTTGTACCGGATAGTTTCAACCGGTACGGTGAGATATATGGATGAGCGTTCTTTGATATATGACTGGAATACTATTGAGTATGAGTTTAACCGAAATCCAAACAATCATCCACACAGTGTTTGGTTTGATGATGAGACTCTACGTGATGGTTTGCAAAGCCCTTCTGCACGTAATCCTACAATTGAACAAAAGATCGAATTGCTCACTTACATGGAGAAACTCGGAATTCAGAAAGTGGACTTGGGTTTGCCAGGAGCTGGACCATTCCACGTCGAACACATTGACTCGATGCTTTCCCACATCACAGAAAACGACTTTTCGATTCGTCCTGGGGCTGCAGTTCGAACACTCATGAACGATATTGAACCCTTGGTTGAATTACAACAAAAGCATGGAATTCCTGTCCAAGCATCCGCCTTCCTCGGTACTAGTCCAATACGACAATATGCAGAAGGTTGGACGATGGAAAAGTTGCTCTCAACAATGGAAAATGCAGTTACATTCGCTGTTAAAAACGATGTAGCGGTAATGTTTGTTACAGAAGATACTACTCGTTCAAAACCTGAAGATATCAAACTGATCTATCAAAGAGCAATGGAACTTGGCGTCCGCCGAATTTGCGTTTGTGATACATGTGGGCACGTTACTCCTAACGGAGTCAAGAAACTGCTCAATTTCATTGATGAAGAAGTCATCAAAGATGGCGGATACAATCGAAGAGATATCGAAGTAAACTGGCATGGTCATCAAGATCGTGGACTTGGCGTGGCAAATAACATCGCTGCAGTTGAAGCCGGCGCAGACGTAGTTCACGGAACTGCACTTGGGTTGGGAGAACGAGCAGGTAATGCACCTCTCGATCAAACACTCGTGAATCTGAAACTTATGGGGGCGATTGATAACGACTTGTCCGTTCTGGGTGAATACATGGAAAAAGCACACGAATACACCGAAGTTCCTTTGCCAAGAAATTATCCTGTCTTTGGAAAAGATGCTTTCGAAACAGGAACTGGAGTCCACGCTTCGGCTGTAATCAAAGCAATGAAGAAAGGAGATCACTGGCTTGCTGATCGAGTGTACTCAGGTGTTCCTGCAGGAGAATTTGGATTAGAGCAAGTCATCCGAATCGGGCACATGGCTGGCCGTTCGAACATCATATGGTGGTTACAACAACGAAATTACGAAGCGACCGATGAACTTGTTTCCCATCTCTTTGAAGTAGCAAAATCGCAAAGAAGACTCATGGATGATGAGGAAGTTATCTCAGCAATCCAAGATTTCCAATCTTCGAACTATGATTCTTCTTCAACGTTATCTTCTCTGTTGACTTCTTCCAGGGTTGCTTCAAGCCATCCACTGTCAACACTGCCACCGTCCCATTCTCCAACAACTTCAACTTCGATTTCTTCTTCTTCCCTCCAAACAGGTTCATTGAGAGATCCTTGCGTAACAAATCGACCATGGCTGTCAACTTGCTCTTCTAGAAGCGACATATGTTTTGAGACAGGTAAGAAATGCCCAACAGGCATCCCTGCAGCTACGAATGGATTTGTAGCGATGCATATCATCAATCCATCTTCTGGAGCTAAGATGTCAACAGAAAGACCTGGTGTTGCAGGATCAGAAATACGAGCAACGACATCCCCTTCTTTCATGATTGATCCACTATCGACGAAGAGATCGAGTAATCCTCCTTCTCCAGCACGTAACCATGTTGATCCACTTGCAAGCATTCTAAATCGTGGCCTGTGTGGTTTTTCCGGAATCATTTTCAAACTTCGAAGAATATTAACAACACCATGCACAGCAACCTTGACTGAGGCTTGGTCAAGCCAATTCGCTCCACCGCCTTCGTACGTTATGGAAGGAATATCAATTTCATTTGCATTACTTCGAAGAGAACCACTTGGAGGCTTTGAATCTAAAATAATCTCTATTCCGAATGCTTTCGCTAGAATATTTGAACCTGCATGAGCGAGATCTACTCGTATTTGCGGCATGTTGGAACGACCTTTGCCTGCGCTATGTAAGTCAATAATTGCATCAGAATCTTCAATCAAATATCTCCAGACTTGGTGAGCTACTCTTCTGGTTGAAGATCCTTTGGGATTACCTGGGAAATTTCGATTTAAGTCTCTTCCATCGGGGAAGTATCTTGATTTTGATCTATATCCTGGCATGTTTACAACAGGTACGATTCGAATCGTTCCTGCGAGTGTTTCAGGATCGAGTGGTTTATCCTTTTCAGTAAATGAATTTCCAAGTAAATGAGTACAAGCAGATGGTCCTGTTAATTCATCTCCATGCATTCCTCCAAGAATTGTAATCGTTGGGCCCGGTCGACTTCCATGGATGATGGTGACGGGTGTAGCCCATGGATCTCCAAGGCTAACTTCGAGCAACGGAAGGTCTATTGTACGAATTGTACCTCTCTTGATGGTCTTTCGATAGAACTTGTAGTCGGCCCATTCTGCATTTCTGTCCCATTCAGTTCTATCTTCAGATTTATGCTCAGCAAGAGCTTTTTCGATGACCTTTCTTCGTCGTTTCGACAACTCATGGGCGATTCGTACTCGCTTTGATTTTTTGGATTTCCGAGACATTGCAAAAACCTTCTAACTTCACTTCAATCCACTGACAAGGTCTTTCAGTACCATGTCAACATCGGCAGCTTTGGTGACACCTGATGCCAAAAGTACCCCATGAGCGCCTAATTCTACTGCAGTCCGTACGTCATTGCCATCCTTTACACCCGCTCCACACAATACACGAACATCAGGATTAATGTCTTGCACAGCTTTCACAGTATCTTTGACAATTGCTGGGTCTGCAGATGTTACTGAGATGTCTCCTCCAATAAGTTCAGGAGGCTCTACTGCAATGAATGTCGGGTTCATCTTTGCAAGAGACTGTGCTTCACTTACATCAATCGCACATGCACACACTGGGAAATTCTCTGGTAGTGTTTCAAGGAGTTTTCCAATTCGAGAATGCTCGGATTTATGTTCAGCATGATTGATTATAGTTCCTTTAGCCCCATTTTCTATAGCGTTTTGGGGTTGCAACCAACCCGTATTAGAACCAAACCCAACAGGATCTAAATGTTGAGTCCAAACCTCCAATGATGGAGCTGCTTTTACAACTGAACTAAGATCAAAAGCAGAAACAACCGCTACCATACGAACGTGGTCTTGAGAAGCCCTTTCCATGGCTTTCGCTAAATTTACAGCATTCACTCCTAACGCCGAAGCGTATGTTTTGAAATTGACAACAATTAGTGGCTGCATAGCGATGCCTGTGTATTGTTCTTCTTGAGTTCTTCCACGCATGGCTCATGTAATCGGCCATTGTGCATCATCAAGAACAGTATCGTCGGGTATCACAGAATTGTGATCGACAACAACGTTACTCAATTTGCAATTTTTCCCAATGGTTGAATTCCTACCAACCATTGTATTTTTTAATACGGATTTTTCCTGAATCCTGACGCCTTGAAGTAAACTACACCTCGATAGAATTGAATCTTCGATTTGAGTTTCCTTTGCAAGCATCGTATGCTCTACGAGACATGTATCTCCAATTTGGACAGATGTATCTGCATGCCAATTACTACCTGTTCTTACCCCTGATTTCCATCGTCGATTCGAAATACACGCTTGTACCCCCGCAGACCAACTCTCAGGTGTTCCCGCATCGATAAAATATCCTTCAAATGAATAGCCATTTAATTCATTCTCTTTAGCTAAAACCGGAAACACTTCTCGTTCAAGAGAACATTTTCCTTTAGGAATATATGAAAAAATATCATCTTCAAAAAGATAGGAACCTGCATTGATCAGATTGGAAAAAACTTCTTCCGGTTTGGGTTTTTCTTTGAATTGAGTAATTCTGTTCTGTTCATCGACCCCAACGATTCCAAATCGAGTTGGATCTTCAACCTCCCATAGTGCGAGAGTTCCAATGCCTCCATTTTTTTGCTGTAGGTCGATTCCCTTTTGCATATTCAGAGATGAGATGATGTCTCCGTTTAGGCATGCAAAGGTTCCTGAAATGATGTCTCGGCAGTTTCCAAGAGCTCCTCCTGTACCTAATGGTTCACTTTCCGTCACGATTCGCACGTCGAATGGAACTTCGTTATCCTTGAAATATTGCTCTATCATATCCACTTTGTATCCACCGGCTACTATGACTTCGTCTACCTTATCGCTTGGCATGACTTCTACAACATGTTCAAGCAACGTTTTGTCTAACATGGGCAAAATTGGTTTTGGAATGCCATATGTCCATGGTCGTAGTCGAGTTCCAAAACCTCCTGCTAAAACCACGACTTGCATAGTTTTGGGGCAATGTTTTGCCATTTGAAGTTGTACCCTTTCTCCCCTGTATTTACTAGGAAACCTTTCCGCACAGTTCAAAGACGTTCTCCCATTCGCAGGTAACAGTGATAGTATGAATATCCACGAATATCAAGGAAAAGCATTGTTCAAGCAACATGGCGTGAAGGTTGTTGAAGGGGTTCACTGTACCTCCGTATCAGAAGCACTTGATGCCTATGACCATCTTCAATCCAAGGTTGTCGCAGTAAAATCTCAAATCCATGCAGGAGGAAGAGGCAAAGGAAATCTTTACTCTCCTGGAAGCCGAGATTTAGTAATGGAAGGAGGAGTAAAAATCGCCTTCTCAAAAGAGGATGTTGGGACATATTCCGAAAATATTCTTGGGAATATTTTAGTCACAAAACAAACTGGTGATGAAGGTAAACTTGTCAACCATCTCTATGTTGAATCCGGATGCGATATTGCGCATGAGTACTATCTTGCTCTCCTCGTAGACAGAGAACAAAAATCAGTTCTCGTAATGGCATCTACCGAAGGTGGTATGGATATCGAAGAGGTTGCAGAGGAAACCCCCGAACTTCTTCACAAATTGAACATTGACCCGAATGCAGGTCTTCTCGGCTATCAAATAAGAGATCTTGGTCTTGCTCTTGGACTGCAAGGTGCTGCTCACAAATCGTTTGGAAAAATGTTGAAGTCATTGTATTCATTGTTCCTAAAGGAAGACTGTGCTAT
>JAKMFY010000028.1 GCA_022425185.1 Candidatus Poseidoniaceae archaeon
CCAGTGGATTGACAATGGTAAACACATTAGCATGAGGTGACCAAATGGCAGACGGTGGAGCATCTTCTTTCATCTTTCTGACAACGGCTTTGCTTGTTTCAGGACTTGTAAGTGTCGTTCTCATCAATGAATGGGGGGACATGGCAAAATCATCACAAGATCAAACCCGTGCGATGGAAATTAACCAAGATACAAGTCTTGGATTCGCAGGAGACCCGATGATGGTTGCTTACAATACGACGTCAAACAACATGACCTTTTACCTGCAAAACACGGGGACGACGCTTCTCGATACGAGCACACTGGTTGTAATTGTCGATGGATCCGCTGTGACATCTTCGATAACTACTGCACTTATCCCCTCAGTTGGTACTGATTGGGATTCCGAACATTTGGTTGAAGTTACAGTTAATACATCTGCTTCATATGCTGACGGGACCGATGTTTCACTAACAGTTGTCGTCTCATCCGAGGTTACCAACGGTTATCGTGGTACAGACACAATTTCACTGGAGGTGCGTTTACATGGTTGAAAGATTAGATGAAAAACCAAAACCAATTGAGGATGGATTCCCTTACGATGTTGAAACAGACAGTCTTGCTGATTCACTTGGTCTTCGACTCCCTAATCGCAGCCTTATTTTACTGGCTGGAGAAGTTGGTGCTGGAAAGTCACTCATTAGTCAGAGGCTGGTCCATGGACTTCTCGAAAATGAAGTCAAGGTTCTCGTCATCACAACAGAACTGACCACTCGTGGTTGGATTGAACAAATGGAATCAATTGGATACGGGGTCACTGATGCCTTAACGAATGGTAATTTGATGATATTTTCACGATTTGGTACAGTTGCAGAACCAATTCCCGATGTTGGTATTGAACAAGTTCTCGAAAGCGAAGCAGTCGAAGAAGCAGATATTGTAATCATCGATGCTGCGAGTTCACTGATGCCCTCTGGCATGAATGATCAAGATAGATTCAATCTTATTCAACGATTAAGGCGCATTGCATCTACTGGTCGGAGTATACTTCTAACAGTCGATAGAGATGAAATGGACGATAAACTCCTTCACTCAATGCGTACGAGTGCAGAAGTTGTTCTCGATCTTACAACCAATCTGATTGGTGGAGACTTGAAGAGAACCATAATCGTTACTCGCTATTTGAGGGCAGCAGGACCCGTTCAATCAACAATCGGATGGAGAGTTGAACCCAGTATGGGCTTCATTGTCGACATTACGGCGGTAAGCTGAGGTGTAATTATGGCTGATGAAGAACTCAAATTCGCACGAGGTGATCTCGCCTCAGTCATGGCTGCTCACAATCACGTAGCCGAATGGGTTAACGACTTTGAAAAGAAATACGGTTCACGTCCAGTCTATTATGGACCATTGGACCGAGACGCAAAGAAGCAACGCCCTCTCAATCTCATTTACATTACCAAAGAACCAGTTTTTGTCCACATTTACGAACCTCCTGCAGATGAGGACGGAGGAGGGCAAGTTCTCTGGTTCGGTCTTGAACCACAATTGAATGAAGAAGAAGAAAACATTCGACGTGATTTGGTTGAGACCCTTCTACAAGAAGCACCCTCTGCTCCTACATTTACTACTGACTCAGAGTTTGAAACAATTCTTGGACAAATGATTGACCGATATACCATCTTAGACTCTGAGGCCAACATAGGTACTCGACGTAGAGGTCGAATTTGGGAGATAGTAGGCCTCGAAGACAAGAGAGTCGTCGTTTCAGAAGCACAAAGGGCTCGACTTCGATACATCATCGTCCGCGACCTGATCAAAAATGGACCACTTGAAACCCTCCTTTCAGACGAAATGCTGGAAGATATTCACTCCGTCGGTCTGAAGCATATCCACATGGATCACAAAGTATTCGGGACAGTTGCTTCAAACATCCGTTTCCGCGAGCGAGATACACTTGCTCGTTACCTACGTTCGATGTCTGAACGTATTGGTCGCCCAGTATCCGATAACAATCCAATTATTGACGGTGCACTTCTCGATGGTTCCCGTATTAACATCATCTTCTCAGATGACGTATCTATGCTTGGTCCATCATTTACGATTCGTAAATTCGCTGAAGAAACCATTTCCATTACTCAATTGATTCAATGGGGTACGATGAGTTCTCAAGTTGCCGCATACATCTGGCTGTGCCTCGAATATGGAATGTCAGTCCTGGTATCTGGTGAAACAGCTTCCGGTAAAACAACAACGCTCAATGCAATTCTTCCTTTTATCGATCACAACGTGAAAATATATTCTGCGGAAGACACCCCTGAAGTAAAAGTTTCTCACAAAATTTGGCAACGTTTGGTTACTCGTAGTTCCAAAAATGAGGACTCAAGCGTCGAGATGTTCGATTTGCTCAAAGCTGCTCTGCGTTCAAGACCTCGTTACATTATCATTGGTGAAATACGTGGTGTTGAAGGGGCGACAGCATTCCAAGCAATGCAAACCGGCCACCCTGTTATTGCAACATTCCACGCATCTTCAATTGTCAAGATGATTCAACGTTTCACAGGAGATCCAATCAATGTCCCCATTCGTTTCTTCGACAATCTCAATTTCGCAATTTTCCAAGAAGTTACTGAAACCAATGGTAATCTCGTACGTCGTATTACCGGTGTAGACGAGGTTATTGGATACAACAAACACAGCGATGGTGTCTTGACTCGTGGTATGTTTGAATGGGATCCTATCAAAGACAAGCATTATTTCCGTGGAATGTTCCAATCTCACCTTCTTGAAAACAAGATCGCTGCACAAGCAGGATTCGCAAATAAGCGTGATATCTATGATGAAATGTTACGAAGGTCTGCTGCACTTGACCGAATGGTAAATCGAGATTTAACTCATTATGACGACGTATTCGGTCTTCTAAACGTCTATTACAACAGTGGTTGGGAAACCTTCGATAGTGCTGTTGACAGTTGGGTCAGTCAAAAAGACCGATGAGGGGGAGATGATTTATGCAACGAATGCCGATGTGGCAAATTGCCATCCGTCGGCTGGAAATGCCGGTTAGTCGTTTTCTTTTACTCTTCGTCGGTGGTGCTTTCGCCATTGGGCTCATTTTCTCATTATCCATAATCTTCCTGACTGGAGGATTGGCAGAAGGAGCGTTGTTTGCCGGATTTTCTGGAATTCTTTTGTTGATTTTGTTGCCGATAATTGCCGCATTGGGAGCAATGGCATTCCCTATCTTAGAGGTGACTCGCTCTGCGAATATGATTGAACGAGAAATGCACATGTTCATCACTCGAATGGGTATTTTGTCGCTTGGAGAAGTTGGCGCACAGACCATCTTCGATATTCTCAAGCAGATGAGAGACTATGGAGAACTGGCATCTGAAGTACAACGCATTGAAACCCTTGTCGATAAATGGAATACCTCTTTGCCGGAAGCAGCACGTATTGTTGCACAACAGAGTCCAAGTCCTCTTTGGACTGATTTTCTTGATCGAATGGCGTTCTCTATTGAAGCTGGACAGCCTATTGATGAGTTCATGCGCTCAGAACAAGAAACAGTTGCTGAACAGTATAACACGCTCTATGATACCAGATTAGAAAGCGTGGACACAATGCAAGAAATCTATGTTTCAATGGTTACAGCGGGTCTTTTCGGTCTTGTCATTGCAGGAATTCATCTGGTCTTGTTCGAAGTTGGTAGCGAAAACGATGCACCAATTGAGGTAGCTGCGAGACTTCGTTTCTTACTCCTCGCCTCTTTCCTTTTCATCATCATTCAAGTAGGTGCGATGCTTGCGTTCAGGGCCACGATCCCTCGCGATCTCATCTTTGCTCGTGATGAACTTGATACTCCTTTCAGAATAAATTTCAGAAGAGCGCTACTTGCGTCTGGAGCGATTTCTGCAATTCTGCTGTTAGTGACAATCTACGTTGTTGCAAGTGCTTGGGAAGAAATCAGTAGCCAATGGGATAGATATGGGCTTATCCTACTTGCAGCACCCCTTTCTCCTCTTCTGATACCCGCTTGGTTAATCCGCAAAGAAGAAGGAAATGTTTTGAGAAGAGACGGAGCTTACCCAGACTTCATTCGGGCCTTGGGAGGGACGGCTCAAGCGAGAAGTGCTGAACCTTCTGCAACAATCAAAGCGTTAAGAGGCGTTGATTTTGGAATGCTTGATTATTCCATTGACAGACTTGAACGACGTCTGTCGACTCGTATTGATTCCGATCGGGCTTGGGACTACTTCAACGCAGATACCAATTCTGCGGTCATTTCTCGTTACACTCGAATTTACATCGAAGGTTCCCAATCATCAGGAAAGCCTGCTGCAACTGCGGAAATGGTTTCTCGCTCAGTGGGTAATCTTCTCTCTCTACGGCGCCGTCGTTCCCTTTCTGCAAGTACAATGTGGGGTGTTGCTCTTGGTCTTCTTATCGCAAGCGTAACTTCTCTAAACGTTACAATCTCAATTGTCCTTCAACTTGGAGAAGCGATCGCAGGTGTAGCAACAGGTTTGACGGAAACTGACGTTGGAGCATTGCAAGATTTCGGCAGTGGGATCGCATTGCCTGTTATGGAGGATGCGGGTTCTGTTGATGACAATATTCGCATGTTCAAGATTATTGTTTCACTTCTCGTGCTAGGACAAATCATTGCTGTATCTGCAATTGCAACACGCCTTCGTGGTGGAGGTAAAACCAGTGCTGCTGGACAAGCAATTCAGTTACTTTGGATTGCAGGAATCACATCTTGGATTACTGCTGTTCTCTTGGATGGCGCTTCCTCAGTCTTTGGCGTTTAAACCAAAAGAGTATATGCTGTCTCACGAAATGTGGAAACATGCAAGCCCCGCTGCCAGGTCCTCCTTCACAATCGACAATGTATCATCCACCTCAAGAAGCCATGATGGGCGGTGGGTTTTTCTCTCTCCATAAATTCTTGATGATCGGTGTCGTCCTGATTCTTCTTGCAACCTTTGTGAGTATTCTCCCAGATTTTAGTGGAGCTCCAAACCAAATTGATTATGATACTGAAGAAGCAGATTGGAGCAAGGATTTTGCGAAAGATACTGAGTCTCACAATGATTTCGAACGAGTCATGGATACGATTGCAACATTATTGGGGACTGGGGGTGTTGCTCTGATTGGATATGCTTTCATCCGAGAAGCATATGATGAAGATACGACTACGCCAGCCTTGAGAATAACGCTCTTGATCCTTGGAGCAGTTATGTTGCTCCAATTACTTGGTTCTGGATTTGACGTAAGCGTATCAGTTTGAACGGCGACTCTTTGGACGATTCTTCTTTTCTTCTTCAGAAATCCGCTTCTTTGAGGCTGCCCATGAGCAAATTGGGCATGTTGTCAAATCATGGAATCGTGCAGGACAATATTCTCTTCCAAAGAAAATAATTTGTAGATGCAAATCATTCCATGCATGTTTTGGAAAAACGGCTTTGAGATCCTTTTCTGTTTTCTCTACGTTACTCCCATTCGATAGCCCCCATCGTGCAGCAAGTCTGTGAATGTGGGTGTCAATAGGGAAGGCAGGGATTCCAAAAGCTTGTGCGAGGACGACTCCGGCTGTTTTGTGCCCTACTCCAGGTAATGCTTCAAGTTCTTCGAACGTGTTTGGAATTTCACCATCATGACGTTCGATAAGGAGTTCAGATAGACGCTTGATGTTCTTGGCTTTCGTTGGAGCAAGTCCTACTTGTTTGATAAGAGTTTGAATTTGTTCAACTTTCAATTGGGCCATGTCAGCAGGAGTTGGGCCTTGTCGAAATAATTCAGGTGTCACTTCGTTAACTTTCAAATCCGTTGTTTGTGCGCTCATAAGAACAGCTACAAGAAGTTGAAATGAAGACTCATGATCAAGAGGAACCGGTATTTCAGGATACAACGATTCAAGCATTTTTTGAATGCGTTCTGCTTTCTCGCTTCGCTTCATGATGAAGCCACCTATTCAGCGTATTCGGAGCCAGTAACCCATCCAAAGAGGATTCCAGATCCTATGCTTGCAAGAGGAATTAGATTGCATGCAAATATTTCGATGAACGTAGACTCACCGTCTTGAGGCTGGCCGAGAAGATACCAAACCAGAAGTCCAAGGAAGAGGCCTGGTATCACCATGAGACCTCCTATGATGAGTGTCCTCGTGAGTCGCATGGATTTACCAACTGCTACTGATTGATGAACTATTGCTTCATTGTAAGGCAAGTTGCTGAGCCAAAGAGTCTCCACTCATGGTGTTGAGTACATCGTTTTCTTCCAACCACCCCTTACGTGCAGTCATAACTCCGTATTGGATATCCGCTAATCCTCTGGTTGAGTGGGCATCAGGACTGATTGCAACGGGGACTCCAGATATCTTGGCATATTTACAGAGCCTGTAATCAATATCTAATCGGTATGGGCTTGCATTCAATTCAATCGCCTTGAATTTTCCATCTTGAATGTGCTCAGCCATTGCATCGATAATTCGGTATACATCCACTTCATAGCCTTCTCGACCTTGTAAAATGCGACCTGTGGGATGGCCAATGATTGTCGTTGCAGGGTGTTCGAGGACCTTGAGTAGTTCCTCAGTGTTCTCATTTTCATCTCTCCCTCTCCATTTTGTTACAGCATGAACGGAAGCCACAACGTAATCGAGTTCTTTGAGGACATCATCAGGGTGGTCTAATTTCCCACCAGGTAAAATGTCGGATTCAACGCCATGGAAGAGTCGGAAATCGACACCATCATCAGCCCAATTTTGATTGTATTGCTTGATGGTTTGACCTTGTTCAAGAAGACGGTCAGCAGGCGCTCCATTAGCTATTTTCAGTGTAGGTGAATGATCTGCGATACCAAGCCAATTCCATCCGAGTGTTCTTGCGGCATCAGCCATCTGTTCAAGTGTAGCCTCTCCATCTGATACGACAGTATGATTGTGCAATGCTCCTTTAATTAGTGGCAATTCGAGGAGTTGAGGCAATGCTTGTTGACTTCCAGCATCCATTTCTCCCATGTCTTCTCTCAATTCAGGTGCAACCCATTGCATGTCGAGATGGGCATAGATGTCCTCTTCGGTCATGGCATGAAGAGAAAATTGTGCAGCTTCGATTCCTTTGAGTTCTCCTGCCTCTTGTTCTGGAATTAAACCGAATTCATTGAGACGTAATCCACGATCGATTGCTCGTTGACGCATCGCAATGTTGTGTTCTTTACTTCCTGTAAAGTAGGCGAGAGTAAATGAGAACATTTCTGGAGGGACCAATCGAACTTGAGCATCGATTGTTCCTGCACTTTCCAACTGTTCGTAATCATCCCCCCCAATCGCTTCCAAAACATTCGCATCGATATGGCCTACTGAGAATCCATCTTCGAATATACTTGCTTCAAGGATGAGGCTAATTTTAGAGTCTCCTGCACCTTTAACGTCAGCGATGCCGTGCAAAGCCAATATTGCATTTGCTACATGTTCATGATGTTCAGGTGTTACTCCTACGACGATATCAAGGTCACCAATTGTCTCTTTCCTTCTGCGTGCACTTCCCGCGAGTTGAACTCTCTCAACACCGGGTATCTCTCTGATACGTTGTTCAAATGCAGATCCATATTTCAAACCGATGTCAAGACGTCGACGGGCACGGAATCGCGATAATAACTCAATGCCATCGAGCATACGCTGCTCAGTTTTCTTACCGAAGCCTTTCATTGGAGCAATCAGGCCTTCTTCCGCTACTTCCTTTAATTTAGCAATCGAATCGACGCCAAGTTCTTCATGCATCAATTTGATTCGTTTTGGACCCAATCCAGGTATGCCAAGCATTTCGATGAGTCCATGAGGCGTATCGTTGTGTAAGCGTTGCCAATCCTCTGGCCATTCACCCTCAAGTATTGCTTGTGAGAGGGCAGATCCAAGACCCTTTCCTATGCCTTTCATTTCAAACAGGCGACCAGTGACAACAAGTTCATGCAAATCTTCAGTCAATGTGCCAAGCAAGCGACTTCCGTTCTGGTATGAACGGACTCTGAAGACATTCGCTCCCTGCAATTCCAGCAGAACAGCGACTTGATGTAATACTCCTGCTACTTGATTTCTTGAAAAGAACGGTGGGCCGCTTGGTCTCGCCTTTGGTAATTTGAATGCGCTTCCTGCCATATCCTCTTCAAATCCCCACGGGTAAAAAAGGATGGCAAGTGATTGTTTCAAAAACCCCCGTGGTGTGGAATCATCATGGTCGATGTGGACATCATCTCATTTCTTGTCCAATCGTTTTGCGGAATATCTGCATTCCTCTTCATGTTTGTAGCAACTTTTTCCCGTTCAGAAAAAGCAGAACTTGTGGTACAGAATATCATTTTCACATCGCTTCTTCTGGCAGCAGCATCGCTCTGGTGGCTCTCGCTGGCTGGAGGATCCTTGTGGGGTTCAAATTATCTTCCAAAGCCCCTTTCGATTGTCTGTGTTGTTTTGGCCATTGCTGCTCGAATGAACATCAAAGGTGAGAATGTATCATTCGGTGCGAATCCACACAGTATTGGTAAAAAGTCCGAAGAAGAGTGATCAAACGATTTCGCCGGGTTCCTCGGAGCCGCCTTCAGCAGCCTCTTTTTCCATTTTCTGATTGATGAACGTCCGCATATATTCAGGAAGTTCTCCGTTGATGAATATCACATCATTGACAGTATCCAATTTTTTCAATGAATAGAATATCTGCATTGCAGTCATGGGAGTCGATGAACATCCGTTACAGCCTCCATCCAATGAAAGCATGATGTTACCTCCACTTGTATCGTGAACGGTAACCACTCCATCGTGAGCATCAAGGACTTCTTGCACAGGTCCAATTTCTGCAAGAACCTCATCTGCTGTAATGCCCATACATCAAGCCAAGCATTCCCCCTCTTTCAACGATTGGTATCTACTCTGCTTCTCCGAATACAGATTAACCCCCTGAAACATGCCTTTTGAGCCTGTAAAGAGAGGGAACCACTTATGAAGGATTCTTTGGTGGCCGCAGTTACAGGTGTTCTGAATGA
>JAKMFY010000031.1 GCA_022425185.1 Candidatus Poseidoniaceae archaeon
GCTTCGATACCGACTTTTTCAATTACGATACCTTTGGCTTGTGTGGACCCAGCAAGCGGGTCGTGACGTGCACGAGACTTGAGCATACGCTTTTTGTAACGACGGTCCGACCAGCGGAATTTTTGTCGATCCTTAGCCATCTTGGCGCCTGCAAACAGTCCTCTACCCATGATAATCCCTCTTTCGAGCAACTTTGCGACTTTGCTTTCATATATCAAGGCGCCGTTTGATAGGCCTGATATATTTACAGAAATGTACCGAAGAATAACATCATAAATAGGATGCCCATGGTAGAGATATGATTCCACAATCAATGCGTCCACTTTTGGCGTTAATTACTATATTATTGGGTCTTATTGTGATAGTTAATCATTGGGTTGAGTTTGTCTCTGATACCAGCGACCTTCTGACAAGTCATGTCCTCGGATTTTTATGTGTTCTTTTTGGAATCAACTTGCTCTCTGCATCAACAGCAGAAAGCGGGACAGTTCAAGCACGATACCAAGAAGATACACAAACTAAATTCTGAGGTGTGAATCATGGCATTCAGGGATCATTTAACGCATGCTCGGCTTGTCCAAGATGAGGTCAGTTTGGTCCACGGTGTATGGGATTACAGCAGAGAACACAATCATCCAATGTTGCTGTTCGACAACATTTCTGAAGCCAACGGGCACAAAATTGCAGTAAATATGCTTACGAGAGATAGGCTCTGTGAAGCAATAGGAATCGAACCTGGCGTCTACATTGATACACTGGCTTGGGCTATGAAAAATCCAAGTGAACCAATTATTGTTTCACCTTCTGAATCGCCTGTATACGATTGTATGCAAGAAGAAGTGAATCTCACAGCATTACCGATTCCACATCATTGGCCTCAAGACCGTGGTCGATATATGTCCGCTAGCGTAATTATCGCAGAAGTTGATGGCCGCAGAAACATGAGTTTCCATCGACAATTCCTGCGAGATGAATCGCATCTTGTTGTTCGCCTCGTACCACGCCATCTCAGAACAATGGTCGACGAAGCGAGATCCAAAGGCCATGAAGTAAACATTGCAATTGTCAACGCTCCAGATCCCGTCGTGCTTCTTGCAGGGGCGATGTCGTTCGATGAACCGATTGATGAATTATCCATAGCAGCTGCACTTCACGAGAAACTCTACGAAACACCTCTTGAACTCGTTGCTTTACCAAACGGAATCCAAGTTCCAGCAAATGCGGAATATGCGATGTGGGGACGAATTACAACCGAGGATTGCGATGAAGGGCCCTATGTGGACATCACTGGAACAGTTGATGATGTTCGTCAACAGCCAGTTATCGAAGTCGATGGAGTTCTTCACAGGAATGAACCGATTTTCCATGCACTGATACCTGGTGAGGCCGAGCATAAAACCCTCATGGGATTACCTCGTGCGCCGACAATCAAAGATGCAGTTTCTGCAGTTGTTGATTGTATTGATGTTCACATGACAGAAGGCGGATGTGGTTGGCTTGCTGCGGTGGTAAAGATTCGCAAGCATGACGAAGGGGATTCTAAGAAAGCGATAGAAGCAGCATTGGCCGGTCATCGCTCAATGAAAATGGTAACGATTGTGGATGAAGATATCGATATTGGCAATCCTGTCCGTGTTGAATGGGCAATGGTGACTCGTTGGCAACCTGATCGAGATACGTACATTTACAGTAATCAAAAAGGGTCAAGTCTCGATCCATCGAGATATGAGGATGGTAACACATCCAAGGTTGGTTTTGATGCAACCATCCATCACGGAGATAACCCAGAAGGCTATCAGAGTGTCCAATAGGAGGGTCACCATGCGGGAGCATAGTGGAGATGATTTACAACATCCACGAAGAAACTTGGGCAACAGGTATCGTTCTCAAGCGCAGAAGTTCGTTCGTTTAGCGAAGAGTGACCCAGAACGTTCCGAATCAAATTATCAATGGGCAGAACAGAATGCCCGACAAGCTATTTTGCATGATTTTACAGATGAAAGAAATTGGCGTTGTCTTTCTGATATCAAAGTACTTCTCAGTGACAATGATGGTTTAGGAATTGTTCTTGAGGATATATTTACAGTTCTTGGAAGAGATGTTAATCAGTTTGAAAAACTGAAAAACTTGAACTATCTTGAATACGGTGTGGAACTGCTTGAGGCCGCTTTTAATCGAGATCCACTCACTGCAGATGCTTGGTGGGATGCACTTGTGGCAAGAGGTGGTGGGGATTCTCAAAGCGACGAAGTTCTTCTCGAAATTGCCGACTTTGCAGAACGTTGTCGAGATTTAGATTTCAGAGACCAACGTGCTAACATCATTTATGGTCGCCGAATTGAACAATTACGACTCCAAGGATTCGAAGACTTATTCATCGAATTATGTCGTCATCTTCTTGCTCATCGTCCTTCGAATCATGAATTATGGATGCAACTTGGACGATTGCATGAACGAAGGGAAGAAACTGATTCGGCATGGTCTTGCTACGATCATGTTCAAACTTTACGTCCTCATCTCCCTGCTCGTGATGAGTTCCTCCTAAGACTCACAACATCAATGGATGGCGGAGATTCACAACCATGGAGTGGTCCTGAACTCAAACACCGAACCGGGTTCCTTGAACAGATGGAATCCTTGACACGGCGTGTAAGAACCGTCGAATTAACACATTCAGAAGAAACCGTTTCAGAGGTACCTGAGAAATTTTCACATCCTGACATAGCCAAATTGAATGTCTTAATTGAATCGAATAATATTTCTGAGGCCTTCTTCTTAGCCCGTAGGCTCGTAGCATCGGGTGAAGAGTGGGCTGATTCTTACCTCGAGAAATGTCGTAGTTTGATGTAGGTGTTGTGATGAATCCAACCTTTGTACTAGCTTATGTCGTTGAATCGAGTAATCGCAAGTCAGTGCTCCATGAAGGGAATATTCTGATGGTTCGCCATCCCGATAGAGGATGGGAATTCCCGGGAGGACATGTCGAAGAAGGAGAAACGCCTGAAGCGGCTTTAATGAGAGAACTTCAGGAAGAGGTTGGCGGTAAAGGAACCTTGATTGCATGGAATACTGATTATTATCCAGATGGATGGGTTGGATTGGTTTCTGTTGATTCAGAACAGGTCCCATTTGATCAAGATTTTTGGACAGTCGCCGACAAAGTCGTTAGCGAAGTACGTTGGTTTGATGAAGTCCCACCATTCACTCACTGGGATTCTCAAGAGGTTCGAGATTTGAGCGTATGGGTCGACTCTATAGAATTAGGGCATTAGTTGTTGGAGTCGTTCAGTCCATTTCTTGTGCTGATGTTCATCAATGCTACAACCGAGAATAACTGCAACAAGCATTGAATCTTGAACCTGCTCTGGCTTGGCAACTAACCAATCCATTTGTTCAAATTTATCAAGACGGTTTGCCATCATAACCATCGCTCTCAAATCTGGCCGATCTTCCCCATTTGGAGTCTTCTCGAGACTTTTCATGAACCATGAAAAGACACCATCGACAACATCGGGATTGACAGAGAGCGTAGGGGGATCTAAACTTGAATCCATCGGTTTGGCAACAACCACCTGTTC
>JAKMFY010000035.1 GCA_022425185.1 Candidatus Poseidoniaceae archaeon
TCATTAACATCAAGGGCTTTGATGATCATTGAAACTTGGTTTGGTGAAAGTTTGTCACCTACTACACTTTGAAGTCCTCTATAAAGTTCAGGTCCGTTGATTTGCCCATCATCATCACCGTCGATTGAAGCAAAGAGATCTTCTACAGATTGATTGTTCTCATCGAGAGCTGCACGGATTTTATTCATTGCATCGCTAACATTCCAGGTCTCTTCTTCATCGGACATGATTCTCTGTCTGTACCTGCGTTGAATAAATGTTCCCAACCTTTCCTTTGTTGCATTTGAATGATTTTCTACCTATTGGGTAGGTGGAACTAAGGCTTGTGTGCGTGCAGTAACCGATAGGGAGGTTCCAATATGTCAGAAGAGAATGGAACTTCCATACTCAGCAAACGATTTGTTGACGACTGTAAAGAACAATTTCAACGAATAAAATATCATATTTTGGAACGAGCGGATTTGTGTGAGAAAGATGCCCATAAAGTTGTTGAAACGTTGCTCTTCCGCCTCCTGTTCCTGAGATTTTTAGAAGAGAAAGGATGGCTTACATTCCAAGGAAATTCACATTATCTTTCATCTCTGTGTGATTCAGGAGGAATCCATTCCAAGTCAGTCTATTCATCGAGGTTTCGCCCTCTTTTCTCGAAAGGACTCTCAGTGGAAGGAAATCAAGAAAGCGATGTATATGGATCAGTGCCTTATTTGAATCTGAATCTCTTTCGAGAGACCTCCCTTGATCTCCTTCATTGGGATATTTCAGATGATCATATTCAGTCTTTGATTGGAAAAAAGGGATTGTTTTACAGTTATCAATTCGACATTGATGAATTCGGTCCAAATGAAGCGATTAATCCCGAAATAATTGGTACGTTATTCGAGGAGTTCGTGACTGATAGGCAAGAAAAAGGTGTATTCTATACTCCGAAACCAGTGGTACGTTACATGTGTGCTGAAGGAATCAAATTGATTCTTGAAGAGCAAACAGATCTGCTTCCTGAACAAGTGATGGATCTGATTGATCAAGATACATTGGGAACGATAACGATTGAACAAGCACAACTCCTGAGGAAAGAATTACGTTCCATCAAAACAATTGATCCAGCGTGTGGATCTGGTGCGTATTTGATTGGTTTGTTGCAAGAACTTGTCAGAATAGATTGTACACTCTCCTCATATTTGGGTAATAACAATCTATCGAAATTCCATCTCAAACGTCAACTTATTTCACAATCTCTTTTTGGAATGGATATTGATTCTGCTGCTGTTCATCGTACAAGGTGCCGTCTTTGGCTTTCTTTAGCAACAGATTCTTCCTTGCCATTTACTGTATTGGATGAGGAGTTTAATCTTGAATCGGGGGATAGTTTACTTGGTCTCGGGCCAAAATGTGTACAAGGGGTATTGGCTGAAGATGGTGGCTTTGACCTTGTCTTAGCAAATCCTCCTTATGTCCACCACAGGCACATTGATTCTAATTTTAAGAAGAAATTACTCCAGCAATATGGCCACTTGGAATGCTCACCAGTCGATAAGACATCAGACCTGTACTGCTACTTTTTTCTTCGTGCAAATGAGTTACTCCGTCCAAATGGAATTCAGATTTTCATTTGTTCAAACAGTTGGCTTGATGCACAGTTTGGTACATCTCTTCAACGCTATTTATTGCAAAAGACTCATATTATCTCACTCATTGATTCAAGGAAAAAGAAACAATTCGGTAATGCAGAAGTGAATACTATTCTTTCGATTATTCGAAAATCTAAGCCTGCAGATACCAACTTTATTCTGTTCGAGTCGAAGTTTTCAGAAGCGATTCAATCTCCAAATTGTAGGACTTCAAGGACAATCTCTCAACTACAATTGATACAATCTGGTCTTGATCAGCAAGGATTGTACGCTGGCCAAAGGCTTTCACTATTCCACAGAGCACCAGAGATTTATTTGACTATGAGGGACAGAATCCAACCAATATCCAGAGAATTGCAACAACATGCCCGGATTAGCCGAGGTTCTTCAACAGGAGCAAATGCATTCTTCTACTTGAGCAAAAAGGAAATTGCTAATCATGGTATCGAAGAGGAATTT
>JAKMFY010000061.1 GCA_022425185.1 Candidatus Poseidoniaceae archaeon
GCGATGTTGTCGATACTCGATACAAACAAGCGATTACAGCAGCAGGTATGGGTTGTCAGGCTGCCATGGACGCTGAGAAGTGGCTCGAAGAGAACGTCCATTGAACAACGATGTCTATTTGACAGACGTACTCATGGGCTGTCCATGGTCGATATGGAACGTCATGCCAGACATCTCGTTCTTCCCAATGTTGGCTACGAAGGCCAAGAGAAATTAGCCGCAGCTCGAGTCCTTGTCATCGGAGCCGGGGGGCTTGGGAGTCCTGTTCTTCTGTACCTCGCAGCAGCAGGCATCGGCACAATCGGTATTGTCGATGATGACGTGGTCGATGTTTCAAACCTCCAGCGTCAAATCATTCACCGAACTGAGGATGTAGGTTCAAAGAAAGTGGATTCTGCAAAGGAAAGTTTGCTTGCATTAGATCCTAATATCGAGATTCAACTCTATCCACATCGCCTCAATCCAGAAAATGCTCTTGACATCTTGGAAGGATGGGATGTCGTTGTTGATGGGACAGATAATATTCCAACACGATACCTCATCGATGATGCCTGCCATTTACTTTCAATCCCGTGGATCTATGGCTCAATTCATCGTTTTGAGGGTCAAGTTTCTGTCTTCTCGACAAAGCAATCCCGTTGCTATCGTGACCTTTTCCCTGAGCCACCTCCAGCGGGTGCCTTGCAAAATTGTGCTGATGCTGGTGTGTTTGGTGTTCTTCCAGGCGTGGTCGGTGGCATCCAAGCAACAGAAGTCATCAAACTCATTCTCGGATTAGAAACCAAATTGATTGGTTCATTACTCTTGTACGATGCACTTGAAATGTCGACTCGAATGCTACGTTTTGATGCTTTAGAAACACGACAGACAATTGAAGATTTATCTGCCGTTCAGAAACTCTTTGATGATCCATTGTATTGCATACCGTCAAATAAACAGATTGATGAAGGGTCTCCTAATGGAGGAGACATGATGCAATCAATCGATGTGGCTTCGGTAAAGGCCCGACAATCCGAAGGATGGAAACCGTTCATTATTGATGTACGTAGTGCAGAAGAACTCAACCAAATTCGATTGAATAGTTTTGATCTTCATGCTGTGCATGATTCTATTGCAACACATTCCTCAGAAGTTCCAGATGAAGGTGATATCGTGGTCATTTGCAGAAGTGGTATGCGTTCTCAAATGGCAATCATGTATTTGACTCAAGTAGGAATTGAGGCAAACCGTCTTTACAATTTAGATGGAGGCATTATGGCATGGAGTCAAATCGCCCCAGAAGATGTCATAAGAGGCTAAAACAAGGGTGAGGTTCAAAGAGCGTAACCTCTCGTTCCTCGTTGGTCATCATGGCAAAAGTCATCGTTGCGGATGAGAATCAGGGTCGTAGAACCCTTCTTGCATCCACGCTTGAACGAGAAGGCTTTGATGTTACACGAGCCGGTACGCTACGTCAAGCGGAGGGTACAGCTCTTGCAGTGATGCCTGAGATTGTCTTACTCGAAGGCGATTGGAGTTCTGGGGATGCAATCGATGCATCTCAAAGATTAATGGGTGATCCTGAGTTTGCATTCAAGTGTCGAATCGTAATGTTGTCGAGGAGTAACTCAAGTGAGTTTTTGGTTACTGCGGCTAAAGCCGGTGTTCACGAAGTCATTTCCAAACCTGTCGATATGAGTAAATTGATTGAACAATTGTGGAAACACGCCCGAAAACAATTCGTTCCTCCGCCAGCAGATGTCGAAGTCGGAGGCGGGGGAGGTTCATTCGATGTTGGAATGATGGCTGGTGGAAGTGGCTGGGCCCTTCCTATGCTCAAAGGCCTTGTAGGGCCAGATCGTATCAATGAGTCGTTCATCAATGAAATTCTTACCCAGATGGGTGAGGATGGAATGGAAGTTGATACTGGTCTAGAGGCTACTGATCTTTCCAACATCCTGCGAATTGCTCTGAATCGTTTGGTCCAAGATGGTGAGGGCGGACAATCAGGGGCAGGTCCTTCTTTTGAAGAACTAAAAAAGAAAAAAGCTCTAGGAGATTTAAGCGATCAATCCAAATCAGTCAATACCGGGGGAATGGAATCAATTCTTGAGACTCAAGCAGATAATATTGCTAATGAGATTGAAGCTGTCATGGATGATATTCTCGATGAAGTACCAGATAATGTTGCAATACTTCCTTTTGATGGACTTGAAAGAATCGACCCACAGGTGCTGAATATGACTCGCTTGACAACTGAAATGGTCCATGAATTGATGTGGGATTTGGGACGTCCTGGTGCTGTGTCCGATACAACCTTGATGACACGAATTGAAGACGCTGCTGAAATGCTTGGCGATGTCCTTTCATCGCTTCCTGAATCCGAAGAGGAGTAGATTAGAATGAAGAATCTACCCAAGGCATCTGATATTCAATTGCCAAAGCCCTCTGAACTCCATCTTATGGACGGACAAAAAAACCTCCAGAAGATGAAAGAGCAACAACCCAATCTCTATAGATGGAGGGCTATGTTTGGATTTGTTGCACTTCTTATCTGTGCAGTTTCGGGGTACTTTCTGTTTAAAGACGCGTCTGAAATCATTGAATGGTTCAAAGGATTCGGGCTATGGGGCCCGTTTTTATTCACCATTATGCTCTCACTGGCAATCGTTTTGTTGTTACCGACTCCGTTTGTTAAGATCGGTGCAGGGGCTATTTTCCCGTTTTGGATAGCCGTACTGGTCAACTTTGTTGCCTCGATGATTGGAGGTCTGATTGCTTTCGTCTTGGGAAGGTGGATGTTCAGGGAATCAATACAAGCATCGATTCAGAACGATGTAAGAATGCAAAACATCGAGAAAGCCCTTGATCAAGACGCAATGAAAATATCAGTTCTTGTCCGATTGTCCCCCATTCTTCCCGATGAATGGCTCAATTACATCATGTCCGCAACTCCAGTTTCGCTTCGAGTTTTCTTACTTTCAAACACCTCAAGTCTGATCTATTGTGTGATTTATGCATATTATGGACACGCCCTAGGTTCAATTGCTTTGAGTCGTTCTGGAATGGGTGGGTTAGCCAATTCTCCACTTGGTTTGTTCATGCTTTTGCTGGGCATAGTTGCTACTGTAATCGTGACTGTAATTGTTACAAGGACCTCGATTCGAGTTCTTAGAGAATCTATCGGCGAAGAAGAATAATTCGTTTTTCTAAGCGTTAAGTCAATCCATAGCATTGAAACTTAGGCGACCTTCGCAGAGACGGGGGCGGGGTATGTCACAAGGAACACTTCCAACAATTTATGGTGATGATTGGGCGCCTAAATCAGCTTGTGTGTTCACACAACCGCTGCTGATCGATGCCGCTCGTGCAGAAGTGATGCGCTTCTTTGCTGAACGTCATGAAGGACATGTATTCCTTGCTGCAAATGTTTGGGATCATCTCCATGTTGATGGTCAACAATCCTTTGATGGAGAGTCATGGCATTCTTTCTCTGAGCGTTTTGTACAGGCTTTCAAAAAAGGATTTGCAGCTCAAAATGAACACAAAATCAAGCCGATTTTAGATGACGAAGTAATGCCTCGACGAAGTATAAATGAGCACCTTGAACGTCGTATAAATCATCTCATTATCGATGTACGTCTTTGCTTTCGCCGATTGGCTCACTACATGTCAACTTCCATGGAGAACCGAATGGAATGGCAACGCATGATGACACGAACTCGTGCAATGGATGCTCACCTCAAGGATGTTTTCTTCTCCGGAATGGAGACTCCAGATGGCTCCCGATTCGGAGGCAAAGGATTCCGTTCAACATGGCAGGAAGGAGTTGTTGCAATTGCAACTGCCTTGAATACGACAAATGAACCGAATAAAAATCACACACCCGGTAACGGATATGATGGAGACCTTGTTGCTCCGATGATTCGTGATGTTGGTCTCGCTCTTGCAATGGGTGATACAGTTGTCGATGTCATGGCTGCTCAAATGGGTAAAGCCGATTCAAATCAAAATGGTGGTCATGAAGGAGCAGGT
>JAKMFY010000062.1 GCA_022425185.1 Candidatus Poseidoniaceae archaeon
GGAGAGAGGAATGACACACATCATGAAGTGGAGACTGGTTCCAATTGCTGTCCGTGAAGGAAGTGAGCCATACGCTCTGAGTACTGGCACGTAAATTGCACCAGCTCCTATTGCAAGAACGGATGACAACATTCCACCAATTCCAACACCGATACGTAAAGGTGTTTTTGCTTCATTCTCTTCTATTGAATCGTTTTTACTACGGGTGCGTAGAGTTTTGATAATTGCCCACGTAACAAAAATCAGGCTTAGAATCTTGAATAACACATCAAATGAGCCGCTTAATGATGCTACTATAATCACACCCAACATTGCCCCAGGAATGGCTCCTAGTAGGCCTTCTTTGAGGCGTAGATCTGAATAAAAACCCTCTTTTCGATGACGTAATCCAGAGCCATACGCCACAGTGCCGGATAAACCGAGTGAAACGATGAGTAAAGCTCCATCAATTTCCCATCCTGCTCCATAGTGAAGAAGTGGAGCAAAAAGCAACCCTCCACCCAATCCAAGCGGGGCAAATAAGAACCCAATAGACGCACTGCCAAGCAAGACAAGGGCTATTGTCAAGGCGTCCATGCTTGTTGGATGTTGTATCTGCATATCATATCAACGGAGTTTTGCTATACTTTGATATGGTTTGAGCCTGTGCGAAGAGTATGTCTGCAATGATAATAGGTTTAGTTGTTGGAGGATTTGTCCTTCTCGTTTTTTTAATTTGGTTCTTTTCAACATGGAATCGATTGGTTCGACTAGAAGAGAACGTAAACAAATCATGGGCAGATATCGATGTTTTGCTCAAGCAACGCTACGATATGATTCCAAATCTTGTTGAAACAGTTAAGGGATATGCATCCCATGAAAAAGAAATTTTCGATGCATTTGCAGTAGCCCGACAAGCCGCTGCTGGTGCATTGGCTCAAGGTGACGTCAAAGGCGTCGGTGCTGCAGAAAGCACACTTGCAGGACTCATTCCACGAATTAACATGGTCGCTGAGCAATACCCTGACTTGAAAGCAAATGCATCGTTCGTAGAACTTCAGAAGCAACTCGTTGCTCTTGAAAACCAAGTTGCTGATCGAAGAGAATTCTATAACGCATCGGCTACAAACTTCAATGCAGCTATTCAGATGATTCCTACAAACATCGTTGCTGGAATAAAAAGTTGCATTCGCAGAGACTTATTCGAAGTGAAAGGAATCGAGCGAGAGAACGTCAAAATCTCCTTCTGAGTACTAGGATTCAACAAATCAACTCGAGTTGATTGTATGGAGAGTCATCGATGTTCCTCGTAATCGGCCACAGTTCTCTTGCCATCGAGTTGGCTCGTTGGTGTTCTAGAAGACGACTTACAAGAATCGTTGGGCTCGCAACTGAGATGGGAATCGTTGATGACGCCGGTGAATGCGAAGTACTGCCGCTTCCTTCTCCAATGCTTGCGACTGACTTGCCAGACAGTGGGCATCATCCAACGGCAGTAATCCTTGTTGATGCTAATGTGTTGAGTGATCCCATACCCTTGCTTGCTCTTCGGGGCCGATGGCCAGATGTCCCTCTTCTTACAACCGAAGCAGAAGGTATTGACGATTCAGTTGATGGTATTGATACGAATGAAATCATTGCTGCTGCTTATCGAGAAAAGATACGTGCTTGGGAACGTCATGCGGGTGCAAAGGTTCTCGAAACTTATCTCAAAGGATTACCAAAAGAGTCCAACATCGCCATCTTTTGTCACGACAATCCAGATCCTGATGCTTTAGCCTCAGCGCTTGCAATGGAAGCGGTCTGTGCCACACTTGGCCACATACCTACAATTTACCATGGAGGCCAGATTGAACATCAACAAAATCAAGCAATGGTTCGTCTCCTTGATATTCCTCTTCGACGGATCATTCTTGACTGGGAACTGGATGATGTTCTCAATGGAGCCGATTGTATCGTAACTGTAGATTTCCACCAACCAGGGGCCAATAATATCTTGCCAGAAGAATGTGTACCTCACATCATCATTGATCATCACAGCTCGGATAAGCCTGTTTCCGCAGACGTTGCTTTCCTTCGCCCAGAATATTCAGCAACATCCTCTCTAATTGCTAATCTACTGATGAATATGAGTGTGGATATGACATCGCGTCTCGCAACTGCTCTTTCATTTGGTATCCGCACAGACACGCTCTCATTCACACGCTCGTTCAATCCTGTTGACTTGCGTGCATTGATGTGGTTAAATACATGGGTTGACTCTGAACTTTTAACCTCTATAGAAGCGCCTTTAAAGAACCAGTATACTCTTGAAACCTTTACGCAAGCATTGACAAATAAGGTCCATGAAAGATCACTTATTTTAGCACCTATTTCAAATCTTAAGAGCCGAGATGACCTTTCTCAAGTAGCTGATTTCTTATTCGCTACAAAAGAAACAGAAGTGGTCGTTGTGTATGGGATTCAACGAAACAAAGTCCTGCTTTCTGCACGTAGCCGTAGAGAAAATCTGCATTTAGGTTTATCTTTATCCAAACATTTCCCTAATGGCCAGGCAGGAGGTCACAAAGGACTTGCTGGAGGTCAGATCCTGTTGGAATCCCTTGGTTTTGAGGAATTTGCTGACATCGAATCAAAAGGAGATGAAATTCTCAATTCTATGGCAGAACATCTTCGAAATATCTTTTCTAAGGAGGATTCATCATGACATTTTCTACCCCATACATCGATGTTACTCCTACATTGAGATTACTCGGAACTGCTCACGTAGCAACTGCCTCTGTTGAGGCTGTAAAATTGCAAATATCGGAATATCAACCAGATGTTGTTGGTGTTGAATTGTGTAAATCAAGGCATGATGCACTGGTTGAAGGGCGTCGTCTCGATAAAGAAGGTCTGTTAAGAGTCATCAAAGAAGGAAAAGCCCCTATGGTTCTGATGCAAGCGATGCTAAGTGCTGAACAAAGGAGAATGGGACTCAATGAAGGCCAAGAACCAGGTGCTGAACTTTTGGCTGCAGTTGAAACAGCCAAGGCTGCGAACATTGAGGTTGCACTTGTTGACAGAGACATACAAATCACGATGAAGCGTGCATGGAAGAAAATGAAGTGGAGAGAGCGTTTCCGACTCCTCTTTTCTCTTTTTGGTGATGATGAAGAACTTGAGGAGGACGTTGACCTCGAAGAATTACTTTCTGATTCCGATCTTCTATCCTCGATGATGGATGAACTGAAAGAATTTTCACCAGGTGCTGGAGAAGTACTCATCGATGAAAGGGATCGATACATTGCTGAAAAAATCATGAAATCCAAAACTGATGGAAAGATGTTGGTTGTCGTTGGAGCTGGGCATCTGAAAGGGATTTCTCGTACTCTCAAAGAGTATGTTCCACTCAATGATGCTGAAATGACCGAATTATCAACAGTCCCTAAAAGAGGCATTGTGGGCAAGGTTCTTCCTTTTGCCATACCCCTTATCGTGATGGGTCTTGTTGGTTTTTCACTATGGAATAATGATTCGATTGATATTGTTAAAATGCTCACCATTTGGACATTATTCAATGCCGTGTTTGCTGCAATTGGTTGTATTATCGCTCGAGGTCATCCACTTGCTATTCTTACCGCAGCACTAGCGAGCCCAATCACATCGCTTAATCCGGCTTTAGCCGCTGGCTGGTTTGCAGGATATGTCCAACTCAAAATCGCAGAACCTACTGCAGAAGATCTTCAACAATTTCTCAAGGGTACTTCAATCGGTGGATTCTGGAGTAATCCCGCAGGACGAGTTTTATTGGTTACAGCTTTAACGAATTTAGGCAGTATGCTCGGCGCTTGGTTTGCTGCAGCTGGTTTTATTGGTAGCGGTGTGAACTAGTCCATTTTTCGCATTACAGAAAGCAAGTCAGTATGTGCTTGCACATCATGAACTCGAAGCCAATCAATGTTTTGTTGTTGTGCATAAGCGGCAACCCCAAGTGTTCCATACAAACGGTCTTCTGATTGTTCATGCCCGGTGATTTGACCGATCATAGATTTTCGAGATACGCCCCAAAGTATTGCTAAATTGTGTTCTCCACGAAGGGTTTCGTGCGCCTTGAGTAACTCGATATTGTGTTCAAGAGTTTTTCCAAAGCCTATGCCAGGGTCAAGACAAATCAGTTCTGAAGGATGGCCTGCGTCGATAAGTTCGGTGGCCTTTTGATGAAGTTCAGAACATACCTCTTCAACGACGTTGGAATAAATAGGGTTTGATTGCATGGTTTTGGGGTCTCCAAGCATATGCATAATGCAGACTGGAACTCCTGTATCGAGTACAAGGTTCTTCATGGCAGAATCTCTTAATCCGGATACATCATTGATCATGGAGGCGCCTGCTTGTATCGCTTTTCTTGCAACTTCAACATTCCTTGTATCAATAGAAATTTGCGGATTATCAATTCGGTCACAAAGGCCCTGTATAATTGGAATTACCCTTTGAATCTCTTCTTTTATGGTGACTGGTTCTGAACCCGGCCGCGTACTCTCGCCGCCAATGTCAATTACATTACAACCGTTTTCAATCATAGAAATCCCATTAGAAATTGCTTCATCTACGGATGCTTGCCTTGAAGGGCTATGAAATGAATCTGGTGTGGCATTTAGAATGCCCATTATCCCGGGTCCATGCGTTTCCCGGCGGAGAGAAAAGGGTCGAGATGTTTTGGGCATTAGGCCTCCGATAACGGATGGATTCATAAGGGCTCATGCTCAAGGGATTTGCATGTCCGAGTTAGAAAGCAACCCTTCTATGAGTGGACATGACGATGTCGAGGTCGAGTCAAACATTAGCGAAGCTCACATTGAGTTAGCTGAGCGACTCGCATTACGGATGAACATTTTTGATAAGCCTGCAATTTTCAATATGCTTTCAAGCCGGGCAAAATGGGGTGCTGGAATCATTACTGTTTCACTCCTTTTTTGGTGGCTACTCATCAGTTCTGGTTCAGACAATATGAACGATGGCGTTTCCGAATTTCTCGGTCTTGATTTCAATGAAGTCGCCTTGTTGGTCATGGCTTTAGCATTCCTTTATTCTGTATTTGGAGATTTC
>JAKMFY010000065.1 GCA_022425185.1 Candidatus Poseidoniaceae archaeon
TTCGATATTCTCCTGCTGGATTTGGAAAAGATGCAAGTGGATATCTTATGACAAAGCCAACAACATGGATTCATCCTGCTGTTGACGGAAACAGAGATACTGCAACCTCGTTTAACCTCCTTGTCAATCTCCCTGATAGAAGAATCTCATTCGGGGAAGAAGGAATCACTGACGTTTTCATGACGACAGGAAAAACCTCTCTCTACACAATGATGGGAATGATGAGTTCCTCACCCGTTCGTCAAATGTTTGGAGCTGGTTCTGAAATGGTTCCTCTTGAATTCCATTGTATTGAGCCTGGACTTGATGAGTGGATTAAGAATTCAAACGATGAAGACAAATATGCTCGATTGTTCGAAGTAACTGCCTGTCTTGGATACATGCTCACTGATCCTAAGGTCGGATCTTTGGGTGGAGCTGCAAAGCGCCGACGTCTGTTGATGTACCCTCACGACCAAGGTAACCTCTTGACTTGTGTTAACGCAAGCCAAGTTGCTGACCACGCATTGAAGTCTAATTATGCTGCTACAGTATTCACAAAGCTCGACCAAGCTGACTTCATGAACAGAGTCGCACGCCGATACAAGGCATATGCAGACCTTGTTACTGCAAGTGATTTCGCCAAGGGTGCTCGATGGATTAGCCAAGCAATGATTGGAGACGACAAGATTCTCGGCCCTAACGTTCATTCAATTCTCGCTGTTCGAGGATACGATATCCTCAACCTCGATGAGTACATGGAAAGTTTCAACGATGTTTCCGCTGCTCCTGAGCGATTGATTCGAAGAGTTGTTCAGTCTGTTGCAACAAACGCTCTCAAGACACTGTACCCAATGGATATGCTCGGAGAGAGTAGTGGTCAACAACCATTCTCCCATATCTTCGCACCTTCTGGAAGCAACGAACAAGCGCTTGTCTACTACACAGACATTCGTTTCCTCGTTCCAACATCCATCGATAAGTTGCGAATGATTACCGGTGCACGTGGTGCAGACCGTGGTCGAATGCGTGAAGCATATGCTCAGATGACCGGTGCAGACCCAATGACTGGATTGTCAATCATTGACCTCTGCCTACCATTCCTTGCAGATCTTGGAGAAGAATCCTGGCAAACTGGAACTGGCCTCAACGAAGACGAAATCATAGTTGAAGTTACCATGGCTGTTAACCCAGCAATTGTCTGGAAGAACCTCCTTGAGCCAACAACTCTTGAAATCTTTGATTTGCCTAAGGGTAAGAAAGGTACTGCAGCTAACGTTTGGGGTGACATGTTCATGACAAACGATGCTCTTCACGAGAAGATGACAAAGGATGGGCAAGGCCACTATCTCAACCTACTCAGATTGTGTTACAATTGGAGTAACGACAAGGCTCATGAAATCCATGGACTTTAGACTAAAGCAGCCAACCATTTGACGAGAGTTAGTGGTGAATATGGTGTTGTCAAGTAGATGATAACAGGTGTTAGGAAAACTAAGAACAGTGTCCACCAGACACCTGCATTCCAATCTTTTACCTTCAGTCCGTCTAGAGGGCCAAATGGAATCATATTGAAAATTCCAAGAAGTAGATTTGCTCCAATCCAATACACAACTGCATCGTAAACCATGGCTTGCCATACAAGTGATCCATCAGTTAGATATTCCATAGAACTGTAGTCTTGAGCGTTTGTTAGAATAAAGATGAGTGCTCCAAGAGGAATTCCAATTATAAAAAGTCCAAGATTCACGAGTGGGCCAGCAATAGCGATGTGTCCGTTTTGCCTTCTTGTAACGAGTCCTGCGACCATTACTGCACCTGGAGCCATGAATAAGACTCCTAAAAAGAAAGCGAGAAACATTCCAAATTGAAGTCCTTTAGGATCAGCTCTAAATTCAGCCCAGCAGCCATTCTTCTTCGCCACAATCTTATGCCCAATTTCATGAAGAACAAATGCTGGACCAACGGCGATAAGCATGATTGGCATAGCGATGAGGACTTGTATTAGCCACGGAGAAAATCCTTCCCTCATACCTGCTAATCCCCCTGCGCTCATGAAACCAAGAGCAAGAGTAAACGCTCCTGTTGCATAGAGAAGATGTGTTTTTTCAACCTCACTGAAATGCCAAATACCGCCCTTGTGGAGTTTAGGCTGAGTTTGAGACATAGCACGGAAGAATCCTTCCATTGGGTTACGGGCAGCTGAGGGTTCATTGGCATGAACTCGATGAATGCGTGGCTGAGAGCCTGCAAATGGATTAGATTCGAGAATGTCTGCTCTTGGGTCCCGAACCATGTCTTTCTCAATCGTTGGTGCTCTTTGAAGCCTCGCTCGCGATGTACGAGACTTCATGAGGTTGAACATATAGGAACAATAGAATCTCATGTCCATGCCACGTCGTGCAATGAAAAATATGGGTTTGCAAGCTTGCTGCCTTCGTTGTGATGAGGCCGATGATGCTGGTAGTATGCGGTGCAAGACCTGTATAGGGCATCATGAATCCATGAGAGATAGAATCGCCAAAGCCCCACCTGATGATGCATTCTATCAATTCGCTAAAGAATTGTTAACTATGGCTGCTGCACCACACCGTTTTGATAACGATCCTATTCACGGCCGTACACTTGAAGAACAGCAGATCCTTGCTTCAAAACTCGTAACAAAACCATCACCAATTACAGAAGAAGATATTGTGGAAACCTTTCAACAGCAACGTTCTGCAAAGAAAAGTAATCTCCTTCAAGCAGTAGCAAAT
>JAKMFY010000069.1 GCA_022425185.1 Candidatus Poseidoniaceae archaeon
CGTAATTGTTTACGATGTTGGAACGCCGCAAACCACTGGACCTTCTCTTTCCACTCAAGGGTGGGGCAGAGAGTTCAGTGGAGGCAAAAACGTCACCAACTCCTCTTGACCGACTTCGAGCGGGTGTCATGCTTGCTCGTGATGCCGTAAAGGCAGTAAGTGTCACCGCAATGGAAGCACTTCGAGAGGGTGCAATGATGATTGGGCTCTTCAACGACCAAAACGAATTGATCGATCCTTTCGTTGACCTTGACGCACCAATTTGGTCGGACAAGCCACCAATTGAACTGTATCGCCTCGCTTATCGGTACTGCGAAGAACTTACCAAAAGAGAGGCGGGTAACTTCTATCACTCATTCAAGTATCTGCCAGACGAACAAAGGTTGGCGATGTGTGCAGTCTATGCGTTCTGTCGCCGTGCAGACGACATCGCAGATGGAGATTGGGCCGATCGTTTCCCAGGTTCAACTGTCGAACTAAGTCAAGAAGCAACAGAGTACCGTCTCCAACTTGAATCTCTTCAGAAGCGCACCACAATCTTGGAAGATGAAGTTTATCTTAACAAAATCAATCAATTGTTTTTCTTTAGAAAGAAACTTTCAACTTGCTACACAGAAGTATACAGTACAGACCCTGTTTTCTTAGCACTGAAAGATACAATCGATAGATACAACATCCCTCGAAGTGTCTTTGATGATCTTATCTCTGGAATGGAAGACGATCTTTACAGTAACCGATACAGAACCTTTGAGGAATTGTACGTTTACTGTTATCGAGTAGCTTCTGTTGTTGGACTTATGTGCATTGAAATCTATGGATATGATGACCCAAGGGCCCGCAAATTCGCTGAATCATGGGGCATTTTCATGCAACTGACCAATGTCTTACGAGACGTTGGAGAAGATATTGAGCGTGACAGAGTCTACCTCCCTCTGGATGAACTTGAGCGTAATGGAATGACTGAAGCGGACCTTTCAGGCGGAAAGGTTGTTCTAAGTAGTGCATGGGAACCGTATTGCCATCATTATGCAAAGCGAGCTCGTACCTATCTTGAGGAAGCACGCCAACTTCTGCCACTTCTTCCTCGTCGAACACGTTACTCTCCTGCCGCAATGATTGCCTTTTACGACAAGATCCTCAAGCAAATTGAGAAGCAACAGGGTGACGTCTTCACTCGACGTGTTAAACTCAACAAGATGCAGAAACTGAGTTTAGCAGCAGCAGTCTATTTGCGTCACCGGTTCTTGCCTCGATTCCTTGACCCTGTTTGGGGCGGGTTATCTCGTATCGGTTTGCTTCCCAACGTTTGATTGACTCAAACAGTTCGTGTGAAGGCTTGAATGCCAGTAATGTAACGTCCTAGAATCAAGTTGTGAATATCGTGAGTTCCTTCGTATGTTTTGACGGACTCAAGATTTGCCATGTGACGCATAACAGGATACTCATCAAGAATTCCATTTGCTCCATGGATGTCTCTTGAAACACGAGCGATTTCAAGGGCTATGTCTACGTTGTTCATCTTAGCAAGTGAGATCTGTTCGTTGAACCATGTACCATCGTCCTTTTTTCGACCCAAATGGTATGCAAGGAGTTGTCCTTTCGTAATTTCACGTAGCATCCATGCCAATTTGTTTTGGACCAGTTGATATGATGCAATGGGATGATCGAACTGGATTCTGCTCAATGCATAGGTTTTGGCACTGTGGAAACATGCCATTGCTGCTCCCAATGCGCCCCAAGAAATTCCAAAACGAGCATTGTTCAAGCAAGAGAAAGGACCTCTTAGACCCTTTACTCCTGGCAGAATTCTATCTTTAGGAATCTTACAATCTTGGAACACAAGTTCCGAAGTAACTGATGCCTTGAGAGAATGTTTCCCTTTCATTTCAGGTGCTGAAAATCCTTCATCGTCCTTTTCAACAATGAATCCACGAATGACACCATCGAGTTTTGCCCAGACTACCGCAACATCTGCGATTGTACCGTTGGTAATCCACATCTTTGCACCGTTCAAGAGATAATGATCTCCCATGTCTTCTGCTTTCGTGATCATATCCCCTGGATTTGAACCGTAATCTGGTTCTGTCAATCCGAAACAACCAATCCATTCTCCAGAAGTCATTTTTGGAAGGTAGTAATTTTTCTGATCTTCGCTGCCGAAATCCCAAATTGGGTACATGGCGAGGGATCCCTGAACAGAGGCAAAGGAACGAAGTCCAGAGTC
>JAKMFY010000073.1 GCA_022425185.1 Candidatus Poseidoniaceae archaeon
AGGACACACCGTGCCCTCTGACAATTACTCTAACTTCGCAACTACAATCATAAATCTCCGCTACTTGTGAAGAGCATGCAGAAACACTTGGCCTTCTTCCTATCCCTGATATTTGTTTTCGGATCCATAGCAGGGTGCTTAGGTAGTGATGACGATTCAAATTCTGACAAAGAAGGTGACATCACAGAAGAGACGGGCAACGAACCAGATAACTCAACCATTGAACCTGATGTTTCACCTTATGCTATCATTTGCCCAGACGGTACGAACGGGACGCTAGAATGGGGCGTAGAAACTTGTGCTGAGCCCGATATATTCAAGACTGCAGATGTCTCAAATGAAACGGTTAACCTCACGCTAGAGTGGTACAATATTGCTGCAACCGAATGGGGTAATTATGGCCCTGTTGAAATCTACGTAATAGGTGATGATTTAGATGCTGCAAAAGATTTGGAAGATGTATACTGTGAACGCCACAAGGCATTGGATGCCAACTGGAATGAAGAGTGGGATTGTGCAAATGAGAACTATCAAATTTTCACAAGGTATGTCGATGAAGGAGGGGCTGCAATCAGTACTTTCAAGCGAACATACCTCGAATATGACTTCATGATGATGATTATGTCTGCTAAGTATCCAGGGCCAGAAGAAGATGATTACAAGCCGGTTACTCTTCACGAATACTTCCATATTTTCCAGCATTCACAGATCAGTGATGAGTGCAGTGGAGACAGTAGAGATGCCTGTGAAAGAGACCCAAAGATGGGAGGAAAGGACAAGCCTTGGTTCGCAGAAGGTGGAGCTGAGTTCATGGCTCAATCCCTATACTCTACTCAAGATGGAGTTGGTGAAAACTATCTGCGGGAAGTGATGCAGCGCAAGTTGGAAATGTCCCAGGAAGGTTACAATTCTCAAGACGAGGAACTCGATCAACTTGGATACGATTCTGAAGTTAATGTTTACGATGTTGGCTCTTGGTTCATCGCTTATCTGATTCATAATGAAGGAGAATCTGCGTTCATTGATGGATTCTATGGGGACCTCGATGAGTTAGGTTTTGAGACTGCATTTGAGAATAATTTCAACAAGACGAAGGATGAATATCTTGCTGAATTTTACACTTTCTTCTCTCAGCCTGCAGAAGATGTGATGGCATTATTCCCCGAACATTCCGATACTGAAGAGCAAACTGAATGATTCTATTCATTCAAAACAAGATGTTCTAACCGTATCGTAATTTGTTTGTATTTTCAGTTAAGATAGACACCCTGGGCAAGGTGTCCATGAATCGCTGAAACGATATACAAGAAGACCTTCGGAAAAACATGAACGGTTTGAATAATGGTAAGAGAATGTTTGGAGTCGGTGCGCTTTGTGTGCTCCTAATGTCCGCAGCGGGTTGTACGGAATTGTTAGACGAAGCAACAAATGCATTGAATGACTTAGAGGCTGAATACTATGATCTCTATACTGGTGACACAAGCGAAGTGACACTCGAAATCTATCACGGTGAGAGTCTTATCGATGCAACTGCAAATTATACTGTCGTGATCGAACTAGATCACGTCAATGCTCCGTTCCATGCAGATAACTTCAGGAATCATTCACTGGAAGGAAATTACAACGATGTGACATTCCATCGAATCATTGATGATTTTATGATTCAAGGCGGAGATTTTCAAAATAATGACGGAACAGGCGGCTATGCTGCAAAGTGGTATGGCGTTTGTAACGGCCAGTTCATGAATGGAAGCGACTGTTCGAATTCTGAATCTTACAATGTCCCTGATGAGGCTGATAACGGATTAGATCACCTAAGTTGTACAATCTCAATGGCAAAAACAAGTTATCCAAATACTGGAGGCAGCCAATTCTTCATCATTCCAGAAGACAGCACTCCTGACTGGCTTAACGGTGCTCACACTGTGTTCGGTACGGTTACGAGTGGTTGTGAGCACATCACGACCATCTCAGAGGTTGAAACTGGTCAAGGTGACCGACCAGTTTTGCCAGTCGTGATTCACACTGCAACTGCTTCTGAGTAATACATCAACCTCAAAGAGAGGTTGACCTTGGCAAGACCATGTCAGGCCAGCGTTATACAGTGGCCTTGCTTCTTGTAGGCTTACTTGCTTCTTCGACACTTGCAGCACCTGTTCTTGCAGATGTAGAGTGGGAAGATGATGGTTGGTTGACTACTGCTCTTGCAGATGAACGTCTTACTCTTGGTGATGAGTTTGGCTGTTACGGTATGCCTGGTTATTCTTGGTATAATGATCCAGGTGCTGTGGCGAAAGAATGTCGTTCCTACATTGAGAACAATACTGATGCTTCGATATGGGGCGAGAACGCGCTCTCAACGTATACTCCTTCGAGTTTAACCATGGCTCAACACAACTACATTCGATCACAAGACTTTGTTGTCCATGGTGATAACACTGGTCTAAGTGATACTGCATGGCACACTTCTACTGATGTTCCTAACGATACGTGGGATTGGTTTAATCTTGGCCGACGTGGTGGAAGCCTGGAGAAAGGGATTGGAGACTTAGACACGGTTCAATCAGCAGTTGAAGAGGGTGGTTTGGTCAATCTGTACTGGGTTGGACGAGTCAATGATGCAACAATTCGTCATGATTCGGACGTTGTAGACTATTTGGAAAATGATGCTGAAGCTTGGATGACAACATGGGGTCAAGCATGGTCCTATTGGGCGACCACACAATGCTACCAACTTACCAAAACGCTTGATGAATCTACTTCAGAACTGACATTCCTCTCTGAGGTAACTGAACAATGCAAAAGCGTTGCTCCATTAGCTTGGGATGTTCCGGTAACATGGCGTTTATCGTTTGAGAATGCCACAATTACGGATGTCCAGAATCTTGCAGGATTGTCTCTCACAAACCTCACCGGTCAGCGACAGACTGCTGAAGGATGGAGAATGGATGGAAGTGAATTGTTGCTTTCCGTTAAGCGTGGAACAGTTGTAAAGGTCTTGCTCGAAGGTGAAGACATCGAGTTTGATGTTCTCAATCAGTCTCAATTTTGGAATGGGTATGAGGCTGCTGTCACTATTGCAGCCCACGATACGACCGATCTTTTCCTTTGGTCAAAACGGTTTGATTCTGATGAAGAACTCCGATTCACATGGCTTCTTTCCCCTCGCACAATCGATGGGCGACTCCCTTGGTTACCTTATGTCGCTCTTGCTTCTGGCTTCCTTACAATTCTTGCAATGATGGGTGTTCTCGGTCGAGAGGGTATAGGGCCTATGGGTGGAATCATGAGCCAGAGAAAACCATCTTTAGAAGAGGAATAGGAGCGAAGGCTTCTAATCGGTTTGCGAGGAGCAGCCGCTAGGAGGGTGAGAAATGGAAGACGAATCAGTCCGTATTGATCCATGGAGCAGTAATCAATCCACAGATTATGCTCGAATCATTGACCAATTTGGCCTTTCTTCGCTTTCAGGACTTGATTTACCTGCTCCAACAAAACTTCACCGAAGAGGGATTGTCTTCGCTCATCGTGACCTTGATGTTATCCTAGGAGCACATCAACGAAAGGAATCGTTTGGAGTCTTGACAGGATTAATGCCAAGTGGTCGAATGCATCTTGGTCATTCAATGGTTATCGAACAAGTTCGATACTACCAAGAGATGGGTGCAGACGTTACGATTGCAGTTGCTGATCTTGAATCTCAAGCAACCCGTGGAATATCCCTTGCTGATGGAAAGGAAAGTGCTCGTAAGGATTACGTAGCTAATTATGCAGCACTTGGACTTCTTTCAGATTCAACTGAAGTCTACTTCCAGTCACAACGTTCAGCAGTGCAGAGACTCGGTTTCCAACTTGGTAAGCGTACAAATTTGAATGAATTTGAATCGATTTATGGATTCTCCGGAGAAACCAATCTTGCTCATGTTCAAGCCCCAATGGTCCAAGTAGGTGATATCTTACACCCTCAACTTGATGAGTATGGAGGCCTTCGTCCAATCGTTGTTCCAGTCGGTGTTGACCAAGATCCGCATCTCAGACTCACACGCGGTCTAGCAGGT
>JAKMFY010000081.1 GCA_022425185.1 Candidatus Poseidoniaceae archaeon
GTCAAAGACACCATTTTCTTCCACAGAATTGTGAGGTAATGCTTGACCACCCCAAACAAATCGAAGTGTATCACCTTCATTGATGGTTAACGTGGAAGGTGTGAATCGAAGGTTGGTACTGTCAACGGTTACAACGTGTGTCTCCGTCTCTTGTTCCATCTCAAAACCGAGATTTCCTTGCAATAAAATCAAGACGATTGTGAATGCGATGACTGCCCTCATGGACTGTTATTTACCGGGCAGATATATGAACAACTGTTCTGATTTGAGGTACAATGTGGAGGGAGTGAGGAGTAAGCCCCTTTTTGTTACCTTTCGGCGATTGCATTCAACTTAGCATCCTACCTGTCCCTGTGCGTGCAGCATGAGCGGGACGATTTGGACTTGCTCCAGTGGGGTTGCTCGTTCCATCGACATTCAGGCAACCTCCGTCTTTCAACATCATTGTACACACCTGGTATCGTATCGTTTCTGTGGCATTGACCTGACCATTTCTGATCTTTCACTTCTGTGAACCACTTGCACTACGGAGAGGGGACTTTCCTCAGAGTCGAACTCTGTCAGCAATCCTCTCACTCCCTCCATGTGTCTGTGGAACCACTTCCATATGAATCCATCAGATTCACTGGTAAGGATTCTGACCGACATCAGCAGATTGTGTTTGAGCACCATATGGGCCATGCTGTGGAGGTTCGGGTTGAGCTTGTACCAAGGCAGGAAGTGAGGTTTCAGCCTTCTGCATTCGTTGAGTGAATTTCTTTTGAGATTGAGGACGCCGTTGTGGTTCGGAGCGCAATCCAAAGACAAGGAGTCCAACAAGAACAACACTCAGAACTGCGAGAATACCAAGCATCAATGGATTTACTTCTGAAACGGTTCCAAGGAATCCTTCGCTTTCAGCTTCTTTTACTCTCAGAGTTGGTGTTTGAGCAGTTTCTCCACCCATGATTTGAACCTCGAGCCACATGGTTCCTGTTCGTGATGGAATCCAGGTGCTTTCGTACACTACAGTCGATCCCGGTGCAACTTGCAATAATCGAGCATCAACACGTGTACGTGCACCATTCGATTCAACGAGTTCAAGAATGATTTGGACACTTCCATCAGCGTTCCCATTATTGATGATAGTCGCAGTAATTGGAACTGAATCATCAACACGAACAGTTCCAGCGTCCTTTAATCCAGCCTCACCAACGAATTCAAATTCAGGTACGCGTTGTTCCAACTCCCATACATTGTACGCAGCATCGATATCATTGAAGTCTTCAGAAAATGCGTTTCCAGCCATATCAGAACCAGTCACCCAAATTCTCAATTCGAGAGGTTCAGAACGTTCCTCTTCAGAAATCAAATCATCAATATTCAGACGAGCTGAAATTGGGATTGCTTCACCGAATGCACGTCCACCAAGCAAAACCATCGGCTCAGAACCTTCGTACATTGAAGCTACATTGGTCCCCAAGCCTGCTGGATGAATTGAATAGTGGAGGTTAAGGGTATCTGGATTCAGTTGAGACAATTCGCGAACAGTTACAGTGACATCGATTGAGGACCAATCGGTTTCAGCAATGGTGAGTCTTTTGTCAGGTTGAGTCAAATCGATAAGGACTGGAGCCGAATTATCAACAAAGATCGTTGTCAGAGGACCATCTGTCAAGCCTCTCAAAACAGCACCACTTGGTGGATTATACATTGAAACAAACAGACCATGTTCACCTGGTTGAGTTGGAACAGAACGTCGATAAGAGAAATTTCCGTAAGAATCTACGACAGATTCCTCTCCATTGATTCGCATTAAGAGGTCAAGTGATTGATCAATTGTACGCTGGCTACGATACCATATCATTTCCCCTTCAAAGGACATCGTTGATTCTGTGGAAGCCCATGCTCCATGCGGTGAAGCCAATGAGCCATCGATTGAAAGCGAAGTTTGTGAAGTATCAAGAGCTAATTCACCGCTGTAGCGCCAAGATGCATCGTAGAGAGGAACCGTGATGAATTGTCCAAGGCGGTCTTCAAGGTGAATGGAAGGAACCCGTAGAAGTGTTGGATCTGGGTCAAAGCCCCACTCAATACTAAAGTTGACATTGAACGAACCTTGTTCGGAGAAGACTCCCTCTCCACCAACAAGTTCACACGATTCAACATCAACATAGACATGGTTGGTGTAACATTGTCCTGTATTGGAATTCCAATAAATCATTGCAGAGTCGGTTGTTGTTGAACCAAGGTCCAATTCAATATATTCAATATCAGTAATTCCGTTCTTATCCCAGATTGGAATTTGCAAAAGATTGGCCTCACCTGGATGTAACCATCCATCTTCATGTTGACCCCAAACAAGGTCGAATTCAGTGCCTAGAGAAGGGGTTCCATCTGCACGAAGTTGAATGTTGAAGAGTGGTGCGTAGATGTTTCCGCCTTCGATCATGATGTTCCCTGCACCATCGGCTACAGACAACCACCCTTGGACATAATCACCATCTGAAGCGCTTGAAGTATCCATTGTAAGTGAAAACTCACCTGTGCTCGCGAGCATGTCTTCTGGAGCTTTCAATGTGATTTCTTTAGTCTCATGTTCATCAATCTCCCCGTCCATGTTTGAAT
>JAKMFY010000126.1 GCA_022425185.1 Candidatus Poseidoniaceae archaeon
GGAGACCGAGAGTATGGCGTCTTGTTTTGGACGAGAGGAGATTATATTGAGAACGCTTTACAACGTATCCGTCTATTTCACCCTCCATTCTCAGGCGTTCTAGAGCATCGATTTCTTCACGGCTACCACTGGCGCAATTTCCGAGATTAATTTCCACAGAAGTTTGCAATACAATATCACGTCGCAGCCTCATCAGTTGTCTTCGAAGAAGTTCATGATCACAGAAAATGATTGCATTTTTCACCAAATATTCTGGTTTATCTTCGCTGACCATCACCCATGTAGGCTCTCTTCTTGGCAGTAGACCAATAATTGAGAAGTCAGGAGATTGGTGTTGACTCCAATCTGTTGGACTCATGGCAACAACATCCCCTAAACCATCGGAAAGAATCGAGAGAGCATCTTGAATCGTTGGAGTTTGTTTCAAAACTGCGTCAAAGGTTCTGCTGCGCTGCTCGAGAGTTTTTTCGATTTGTAGGCGTACTCCATCGCCATGCGATGTAGTGGATAGAAACACTAATTGTTCATTTTCCAAAGTCTCACCTCGGCTGAAACACGTGTCTCAGCGTTCTATGGGCAGAGACCACTCGTTAAGAAGGGCACCCTTGTGGAGTATAATGTGCAAGCAATTAGCGAAGCGGAACTAAACCGCCTTGAAGACTTGCGTGAGCAAGTCAACCAAGCACTCAATCTAATGATTGAGACCGAACTCCAAAAAGGAGCAGGAGAAGTCGCAGAACTTGCTGGAGAGATGCTGTTATCAGGCGGAAAAAGACTACGTCCGCTACTTGCGATCATCGCCTATGAAGTTGCAGGTGGAAAAAATGTTGAAGAAATAATGAATCTAGCACTCTCATTCGAATTCATTCATACTGCAACGCTTGTCCATGACGATATCAACGATGCTGCAAAACAACGACGTGGAATTACAACATTGCATGAACGGGCCGGACAAGCAAAAGCAATTATTGCTGGAGATTGGTTGTTTGTACACGGATTTGGACTTGGTGGATTGTATACGAAATCAATTATTGATCTTGTGACAAACTGTTGCGCAAACATCGCCATTTCTGAGTTTATGCAACTCGACCATGTCCTCAATCTTTCAACATCACCAGAGGATTACTTGCAAATCGTACGTGGCAAAACTGCGGGCCCATTTGCAGCAGGTTGCGAAGCGGCTGCAATCGTTGCAGGAGCAAGTCAAGAAGACGCTGAAGCCCTTGGACGATTCGGCATGGAACTAGGTATTGCATTCCAGCTCATGGACGACCTTCTTGACCTCCAGGGTGACGAACGAATGGGTAAGCCACGAGGCGCTGATGTCATCGAAGGAAAGATGACCCTTCCTTTGATTCACGCTTTGACGCTTTTACATGGAGAAAAAAGAAAGAAACTCTCCGCCATTCTCCAGCAGTTTACCGATAAGAACTGGGACGAACTCATGGGTCTGCTCGAAACCTCAGATTCGCTTAGTTATTCACAACTTCTGATGAGAACACATCTTGAACGGGCAACCCTCGAGCTTCAAAGATTCCCAGACTCGCTTTCTAAATCCCTTCTTTTGCGAATTGTCGACCATGTCCATCAGCGACACATGTAAGGTGATTTCATGGATGTGGAACACCGTGAAGTCATCATTGTAGGAGCTGGACCAGCAGGAACCACATGTGCTCAACGCCTAGCAGAAGACGGTATTGATGTGCTAATTCTGGAGCGGAGAGAGAACATAGGAAACCCTGCTCAATGTGGCGAGTGCATTCCAAATTGGGGAGAAGTTGTTGGTACCTTTTCTGGCTTGGATGATCATCAGTGGCTCAAAGATTCCTTTGATTTTCCAGATCGAATTCAACTTCATCGCCTTGACCACATGCGCGTTTTTCTTCCAAGTGGAAAGGCGTATCATTTTGATCTGGATGCCTTTGCAGGCCATCGTCTACAATTTGATGGTTATCTTGCGGAAAAGGCAGTTTCTGCCGGGGCTGAGATTCGAATGTCAGAACCTGTTTTGAATATCAAGCGTAGAAGCAAATCTAATTCTCTTCTTATCGTAACTGAAAACTCTCGATACACTTGCGATCTTCTCATAGACGGAAGTGGTTCTCTGGCTCATGTCTCTCGCTTCTTACATGGAAAAGATAAGGCATATCGACCAGATGACCAAGTCCCTACTGCCTATGCCCAAGTACGTGGAAAGGTACCTGAAACATTCGATGTGTTTCTTGGAAGCGTTGCGCCAAAAGGTTATGCTTGGATTATCCCCAAAGGACCTGATACTGCGAATGTAGGACTGGGAGTACGAGCTGGTGCTCTGAAAGGTTCAATAAAGGATCATCTGAAAAAATTCTGTGACGATCTCAATCTTGAGATTCTTTCATTTGGAGGTGGATGGATTCCCATGGGTGGACCAGTAAAAACAATGGTCGATCAAAATGTAATCGCAATAGGAGATGCAGCGGGTTTAGTCATGCCCTCGAATGGAGGTGGAATCTCACAAGCCATGATTTCAGGTTGTTTCGCCGCAGAAGCATATCTGGAGTTTAAGCAACATCAAACACCATTGACATCATATCAAGACCGGGTCGAAGCTTGCTTTGGCCGTGCTTTGAAAAATTCATTACGCTCAAAGAATATGGGTTATTTGATGTTCCAAAGTGATTTCATTACTGAAGTGCTACTTCGAATATTAGGCCCGATTGGTGGAATCAAGCGTGCAATGGAATGCGATAAACCACTTTGGGTCCTATAAGCCGGATATTGTGTCGGTATTCATCGGTGCGTTCAAGTCTTATCAGCATCTGCAAAGGTCATGGCGAACCTATGCAGTGATGAAGAGGCCGTGAGCCCTGTCATCGCCACTGTACTTCTTCTTGCCATAACTGTCATGCTTTCCGGGATGGTTTTCGTCCTTATGCAGGGTGCTCTTGAAACAGGCGAAAAGGCACCACCACAAATGACTGTGAGTGTACGATCTCTCGATAATGGGTATCATGTCATCAGGATCACAACACTTGATCAAACACTTGACCCGAGTCGAATTTCATTTAGTCTATCAGAGCAAAACAATGCAAATGGAACGGAATTCACTGGTTATGTCGATGATGCAGATGTGTACTCAGTCATAGGTGCAAACGTCTCATTCCATGACCGTGATGCGAGTTATTCAATATCAGCGGGTGATTACTTTGTCATTAATTCAAGAGAGATAGGTACTGATGTGGGCGATTGGGGCTTCACACTCCTCGATCAACAGTTACAGTATGTGTTGGTTCGCATTGATTTACCACCAATGCAATCTTGATCAGTCTTCTTGGTCGCTAAGTGTTCGAATGAAGTTTAGTTGAGCGTTTTTCATCTTCAATGAGTTGCGAATAATCTCAAACACTTCATCACAATCCGAAGAACGAAGTGCCTGTTGACGGTATTTGTCGTCATCGAGCACTGCATGGGCTACTTGCCACAAAGAAGGTGAATCGTATGGAAGGAATTCTTCTTCGAGAAGCAAAAGCATATCTTCAATGTTGAGACCATCATTTCTTAGAATCGAATTTACATCGACGATGTGCTGAGCCCATGAATGTAGAAATTCAGACCAATCTACGGCACTAATCTCACCTTTTATGTCTTCAACGATTCTTACGTTTGCTTGAAGATATAATTTACCATCAGGGCTTGTTTCATGGTATTGTTCAACAAGCTCATCAACTGTTGGAAAAATGTCACCAAATGGCATAGATGGCAAAGCGGCTTGCACCACATCGATAATCTCGAATCGAGATGTGCCGTTTGCAGTAAATAGGAGATTTGTCCCCTGTTCTTCCACGTTTTTTACATTACACAGAACGCCGAATGCTCCTGGTTGTGTCCAACCATCTACATCTGAAACGTCGGTTGAATGTGTGATATACCCGAATGGCTTTTCGTCTAATACACAATCATCGAGCATTTGTTTGTAGCGGGGTTCGAACACACGAAGTGGTTCTTCGACAGTTGGAAAGATTCCAGCAGGTAAAACGAACAATGGTATCTTCATGGTCTGCGACATATATCCAAGTGAAGTCTAGCAGTTATTGAAGGATTGTACATCAACCACCAATAAAAGACATCTCGATACGTTCTGAGTCTGTCTTTTCACTTCGAGTTTCAGAATACCGATCTTTTCTTTGACTCCAGATTGATGAAATGGCCTCTGAGATTTCTTTTTTGTTTGCGTCCATACGAAGGAGTCCACGAATATCGAAACCTTTTGTTGCAAAAAGGCAAGTGAAAATACTGCCATTCGCAGAGAGTCTTGCCCTTGAACAATC
>JAKMFY010000132.1 GCA_022425185.1 Candidatus Poseidoniaceae archaeon
ATGGACAAGGCTTGCGAGAGTGTTTTCCGGAGATTGGATATACATCGGTTTGATGTTAGGCTAACGATTCCTCTTTTTCAATCTCCGCCAAGTCCAAGCGGCTTCAATTACATCTATTCACCCATTAGGTTGGTAAAACCTCTATATGAGAAATCTACGCAGGCGGGCTATGAGTCCTTGGACAATCATGATGGGCATGATATTACTTTTGACTCCAGTTATCTGTTATATCTTCTCATTAAACCAGAAATCTGAGAGGTTGCCATTTGGGAAATGGGTTCAAACAATCCACGAACAGCGGTATTATATTCACGCCATGGGCTACATTGTCATCATCAATTGGAAAGGCCTAACAGATCGATTAAATGAACCAATAAAATCTACAGTCGGACACTGGACAGATTCAGTTCATGCTCTTGAAGGAAACTTTGTTTTAATGATTCAAAATGCATTCGAGAATGATATCCTCACAACGTTCTTGAATTTCCATTATCTTTTTGTCTATCTCTTCCTCATTTATGTGACAACGGTGTATTATGCATACACCAGCGATCGAGACATGACCGATAAGGTGACGATGAATTATCTCCTTATTTACGCCATTGCAGTACCATATTACCTCTTTTTCAATGTTGAAGTGACATCCTCATGGATTCCAGGCATGGACGCATTATTGTACCACGATGGAATGTATTCCACATTCTATGCTACACACGACCCACTCGATAACGCCGTGCCATCCCTCCACGTTGCGATTCCATTTGGAATATTGATGCTGAATTATCTTCATGTAAAGCAGAAAGGAATTGAAATGAAAGAATGGAGACATTATCGCTACCATATGTTCATTCTCATCAATACAATCGTGTTTATATTCGCAATCCTATATCTTGGAATTCATTGGGTTACTGACATACCACTCGGTATGCTCGTTGGAGGAATTGGTGCTCTCTTCATACATCATTTACAGCCACGTTTGAGAAATGATTTCGGCCCAATGTTCAAAGGCGTCTCTAAAGAAAAGGCCCGCAAGCACATCTTTGTAGAGGGAACGATTCTACTTCTTATGATGGCGGCAATTATGGGTGCGATCAATTATCAAGATTCGACGAACGAAGACCAAGCCTCATTCCGACTTGGGTCAGGTGATACTGTCCATGATCTCATTCATGAGATTGGGCCTGAATTAACTGTCATGACAACAATCGAAAACATGGATACCTCAAACACTCTTGAGTATGCGATTATCACTGTGGATTTGGCGGAACCCGGGTTTCAAGATTTCAAAGTTGATTGGGATGAAATGAAACTTTTGGCAAATGAAAATTGCACCCAAAGCGTTCCTTGTGTTGCTTCGCTCTTACCAGGAGCGCAAAGTGCAGTTGAGCTCCAATCTCCAAATGTATTCACGTTCATCTTCCTGCACCATAACGGAGACAATGGAGTGATGGAGGTAAAAATCGTATCCGAGTATGACGAATCTTCAACTGCGATGAACAAAGCCATTGCGCTCTCAATCCCATCGCTTTACATGACTGGTTTTGTCATTTACCGATTGATAAGATTGAGTAAGAATGGAAAGAGTTGGTTTGATTCTACACCTTCTCATACTTGGGAAGAGGAATGAGCATTCACTTATTTGGATGCATCACTTGGATTGTACATGGCGTCCAAGACTTCTCTCGAAGACGCTGTGTCAGAACTCATGGATTCTCCAGGTGGAGAACTCCTTTCTTCTGTTAGAATACATCTGCGAAAGAGGGCTTTTGCTCTCTTTGGACTATTCCTAGCAGGATTAATTGCTGGCTTTCCGATTGCAAAGAGCATCATCAAATGGATTATTGATGAACAACGACTTCCTGACGATGTCAATGTTATCGTCACCTCGCCAGTTGAATTCATAATGCTACAAATTCAACTCTCTGCTAGTTTTGGACTCTTTCTCGCCTTTGGATTATTGATCATTGAAGCATCATTAAGGGGAGTGAAACATCCTGTCGTTAAAACAAGAGTTGCAGAATTGAATCTGAAGGTGCCACGCCCTTCTATGGCGCTAATTCTATCCGTTTTCTCAAGTCTAGGACTCGCGGTCTTAGGAATTTTTTATGCGTGGGAATTACTTACTCCGATGCTGCTGGAATATCTCAGTAGTGATGCACAAGAAGCTGGGCTTTCCACGCAATGGAAACTGGGAGCATATGTTGGGTTTGTTCTCAATTTAGCAATTGCATCAGCCATTGGATTCCAAGCGCCAGTCGTTACAATGCTTGCCTTACGAG
>JAKMFY010000139.1 GCA_022425185.1 Candidatus Poseidoniaceae archaeon
CCGCAACAACTGGTTGCACCGGTTGAGCCACTGCTTGTTGTGCATAGCCTGTATCGTAAGACTGCGTTGTTGTCTGTGGTGATGCGTAAGAGGAGGCATCAATGGGTTGTAATTGATTGATGATTCCGCCTTGTCCATATTCCTTAGGTTCACTTACTCCGCTGCTTTCTTGCTTGCGTGTGTAGAGTAGTCCTGCGGCAACGCCCAAAATTATCACACCGGTAATAACCAGGACATAGGTCAGCCAACTCGTTTCATCATCTTCAGAGGATTCAGTTGCATCACCATCTGTATTTTCGTCACCTTCTACTGGAGGTATGAGGACTTGATCAATGACGTGAATAATTCCGTTCGAAGTCATTACACTAGGGATTGTGATGTTTGCCCCGTTAACATCAGCATCCATGAGTGAGAATGTTGTATTATCACCATTCGCCATTCGAAGTTGCATTCCTTGGGTGATCTCAGTTGGTGAGATTGTACCAATGTATACATGGTACAGCAATATGTCAGTAAGAGTAGCTTTACCTTCAGGAGTGTTTAGAGCAGCCAAATCAATACCTGCATCAGCAAATGCTTGATCAGTCGGTGCGAAGAGTGTAAACGGCCCTTCTCCTTGTAAGGTTGGAAGTAAATCGGCTTGAATGACCGCAGCAACGAGAGAATTGTGTATTCCAGTCGTCTGAGCAGTTGCAGGAATGTCTACTGGCGGCATCAGAACCTTGTCGATGACGTGTATGATTCCATTGGAAGCTGGCACATCTGCTGTAGTCACGTTAGCTGTACCAACAGTTACTGTTCCGCCACTGACTCCAAACTTTACTTTGTCACCGTTAACCATTGTTGCAAGCATACCATCAGTTACTGCGCTAGAAGGAACAGAACCAGACACAACGTGATAGAGTAAGATATCGGAGAGTGTAGCATTTTCTTCAGGTGTATCGAAATCATTGAGATCGATACCAGCATCAGTAAACGCTTGATCCGTTGGTGCGAATACCGTAAATGGACCAGTTCCTTGGAGTGTGGTTACAAGATTTGCATGCGTTAGAGCAGCAACTAAAGAGTCGTGAACACCTGTTGCTGCAGCGTTTGTAGGGATGTCATCGTTCGCATCTGCAGTTGCAGAAATGGGTAATGTTGAGGCTATCAGTAGAGCGAATGTTAGGTATACGAGCGGTTTCTTCATAACCTGTAGATGAACCTAGATAGGTTATAACTGGATGTTTTTATTCTCGAAAAATATCATATCGAGAAATCAACACGCATCGTAAGTACGAGCGCTTTGCCTATCGTCGTCGTTATTGTTATTGTTATTGTACGAATCAAACTGAAGTTCCCAGGACATCCGAGATTCGGTTAGGAATTTATCCGTATCAATTGGATTTCCATCTTCATCTTCTTCATCAACAATTGAATCAACATAGTAAGAGTTTGTAATCTTGATTTCAAAAGTATAACAGCCATCGCCGTCGTAGAAATCGTCCTCATGAAGGAAGAGAATACCATTAGAATCGGTTTCAGTACCACCCATTCTGAGCCACGTTGTCATTTCTCCGTTCTTAAATTCGCCACCAGAGTTGAAAGAAGCCTCATATCCATTAACCGCAACTGTGGGGTGACTCCATTTTTGAGCTCCATCTTTCAAAACCGAAAGTTCGAGAGTATAATCTCCAGTGACAATTCCAAGGGTCCCTGCATCCTCTTCTCCAGTAGACATGCTATGTAGGCCTCCATCTAGAGCTTCGTGATCGTCAGGCATAATTCCAGCGAGAACGTCGATAATCAGGCCATCAATGACTGTAGTGGTTGATCCTGATGTCCCACTCCCAGTATTTTGTGTTGTCATGTGGTCTTGAATTTGGACGCCTGCATGAAGGACTTCTCGTGTTGTGAAGCCAGTGTTAAGGTCGAGTGTGGTAGATGTTCCTTGTCCGTCATCAACAACTAACTGATAACTAACTGTGGATGAATCAGTACAATAGATGCATGTCTCACTGTTCCCTTGAAAGAAATCTTCAATTGGGATTTTGAATCTGGCGCCGTTGTCACCAAGTGATTTGGAACCAGACCACACTTCGGTCTCTGCTCCTGTAGAGGAAATGGTATTGATTGTAGCAGTGGCTTCATCGATACCTCCTAACACCTTGAATGAAAGTTCATTGTCGTCCTCGTCATATTCGAGCTCTGCAATGGCGAAGGTCTCAGGAGCCGCAATGAACAGGCCTATCGCATAGGGTCCGGCAGTGAGAAGAATGGCTAATGCAGCTGCGATACCCATTTTTGTAGGATTAACACCTTCTTCAGAGAGGGTTTGGCCTCCATAGAGCGCCCCGATTCCGAGAACAAGAACGACGAGGACAACTACAATTCCCCAAGAACCACCTTGTAGGGAAAGTAAACCACCGATAATGATGATAACCCAACCACCTGTTTTCAGCATGGTTGGTATGTCAGGTCCGCCTCCTTCCTGAACAGCAGGTAAGACTTCAGCAACTGCTTCGACTTTAGCTTCGTTTTCAACGGTTCCTTCAGCGGCATTAGCCTTACTTAGTAGCCCACTCATTTACTCATCTCAGATATTCCTCGCATGGGGAGGTTAAGAACCCAACCCCGATACGGGCAAAAGTTGTATGGTTTTTACCAGTTAGAGGCCAGGAGCGGCTTCTCGCCACTCTCCTTCTTCTTCATCAGATCCCAAGAACCGACGGCCAGCGACTGCTGCTGCAAGAGCAACCATGGAAAGTGCAGGAATGATCTCAAAGCCTGGAAGGTAAACACCACGGACGTAGATTGTAATCATCTGGGATTCACGGTCACATCCACCGTTCTTACAAGAGAAATCAGACTCGGCGTAGAAGTCGAGGGTGTGGTAAGCATCTGACCATCCTTGTGTCTTAGGGGTACGGATCTGAATTCGAACCTTAGCCGGAGCAACCATTGGTTCTACGTTGACCTTGC
>JAKMFY010000165.1 GCA_022425185.1 Candidatus Poseidoniaceae archaeon
GGGCTTCTGTAATCAAAAAGGGTCGTTCACCCTCCACCATTAATGCGGTTGGATGGAATTGAACATATGCCAGATCTTTGATGCAAGCACCTGTTCTATAGGCCATAGCAACACCATCTCCAGTTGCAACTGATGGATTAGTAGTCCTGTCCCAAAGTTGTCCTGCACCTCCTGTTGCAAGTAACACTGCGTCACCTGCAATCGTCTCAACCGTTCCTGAATCTTGATCTAATGCCCATACTCCACAAATTCCTCTCTCAGGGAATTTATGCTCTTTCTGGATAAGATCGATAGCCAATGTATTCGGTTTCATGAAAATATTCGGGTGGCGCTGTGCTGCATCGTTCAAGGCGCGTTCTATTTCTCTTCCAGTAGCATCTTTGGCGTGCAGAATTCGACGAGATGAATGTCCTCCTTCTTGGGCTAATTGAAATTCTCCCTTCGTGGTTTTCTCAAACTGTACACCGATTTCAAGTAAATCTTGAATGCGCCCACCAGCCTCTTCTACGACCATTTGAACAACAGATTTGTTGCACATTCCATCTCCTGCACGGAGGGTATCTTTGACATGGCCATCGATTTCAGTGACATTTGTTTTGTCGAGAATAGCCGCAATACCTCCTTGCGCCCAGTTCGTTGAAGAATCCTTGGGACGTTGTTTTGTGAGGACTGTAACCATCTGCCCTGCATTTGCCAGGCGGAGGGCGGCAAATAGACCGGCGATTCCAGTACCGATGATGAGCACTCTTGGCATCGTTTGTTCCTAGTAGTCGTGGTTTTTGACAACATCGGTTTGTTCCTACGATACTGCTATTTGTTCCCGTCTCTAGGCTCGGACTATGTTGCGTAAGTTGATTGGCCTAATCGGCTTGTTAACTCTCGTTTTTGTGGTTGCCAATGTACACTTCGGTGCTGTAGCGCCATATTTGGTTGAGGGTGCACCGAATTCAAGGCTTGATGTACTTCGATTAGCCGATCCTGGATGTACAATTCCAGAAATGGAAAAGGAAATTTCAGAGACCGGAAATGCCTTTTGTCTTTCTGAATCAGGTACTTGGGGTACAGCTGATATCATTCTCCTCTGTTGGGGTTTGTTGATTGTAACAGCAGGTCGTTTCCGAATGCCTGCTAACCCTAAACTTGCCCGTAGAATACGTCGAATGATGATGATTTCAGGGTCGATGCTCTTTGGTTTGGCAATTCTGGATCGATTTGAATTGTTGCCTACAGGAGCGAATTCTGAATCTCTCTCAGATTTGATTCCTTTCCCTCTTCCACCATGGTTTGTCCAAATTATCATGGCTGTTGTTGGTGCATTGCTCCTAAGAGGTCCGAAATACCATGTTTCCGAGTTTGAAGAAAACTATCGTTCACTCGAGTCCGAACGTGAAAAAGAATTGAGAATGCAAAAGGTGTTTAATGAAAAAGCACGCTCGATGGCCGCTTCAAAGGAAGGCATTGCAAAGAGAAGTCGATTGCTCGATAGAGATGCCAGCCTTGTTCCATTTAGGACTCGGACTTCTCCAAGAGTACGTGCAACTTGCCCATATTGCAAAGGTGGCGGTTGTAAAGAGTGCAGAATGGCTGGTGTTGTCTGAGATACGGCACCATTTTTAGAGCAATCAAACGTGTGCCTCGGACGTATAATCAACCTATTGTTTAAATCCCCTCGACGTACGGTGTTCGCGTTAAGGTCAGTGAAATATCTGGCAGAGGGATTGGGATGTTTCTAAAAGCACTTGAAATGGAGAACTTCAAATCGTTTCGTGGAGAGGTAATAATCCCTCTCGATCGTGGCTTTTCAGCCATCACTGGTCCCAATGGATCAGGGAAGTCCAACTGTGGAGATGGCATCCAATTTGTACTCGGTCCTAAATCAACTCGTACCATTCGTGCTCAAAATACGAAACAATTGATGTTTAATGGTGCTGAAGGATACAAACCAGCTCGTAACTGCACAGTCACCTTGGTTTTTGGAAATCCTGTACTTTCAAATGGAAGGCGACGCCTCCCAATTGAAAATGATGAAGTGCGTATGACCCGTTCAATACGATTGACCGCCTCAGATAACGTGGTTTCATCATACTTACTTGACGGAGAGGAAAGTTCACAGAAATCCTTCCATCGGTTACTCAACGCAGCAAATGCACGTCCTGATGGTTACAACATTGTTCTTCAAGGCGACGTAACGGGCTTGGCTCGAATGACTCCAATTGAACGTCGTAAGGTTCTCGATGGAGTTGCAGGCGTAACATCCTATGACGATGAAATTCGTAAAGCGAAGAAGCAACAAGACAACGTTGATTCCTATCTTGAGCGAATTGGTATGCTTCAAGAAGAGCAGCAGGTTCGTCTGAAAGAACTTTCAGAAGAGCGGAAGATTGCGGTTAAGGCTCAGTCCATTACAGATGAACTTACTCTTTCTCGCTCTCAACGATATCAAGCGATGTATGCGAGTCTACAATTTGAACTCCAACACCAGATTCAAGAGCAACTAAGGTACGTAGAAGAAGCCTCAATATTGGAAGAAGAAGTCAAAGATGGAAGTAAAATACTGGTCAGATTGGATGACAGAGTTGGTGAAATCCAAAAACAGATCGACGATTTACTCGGTGGAGATGGAAATGCCCTCTCACAAGCCATTCACAGTTTGCGTGTTCAGGTTGACAGAGATAAAGATCGTATCGAAGATGCCAAACAAGCGGACATTGACGATAATGAAGAACTTGAAAACTCACTCGAAAGATACAATGAGGCCGCAAAAGCCCTCGAATCATTACTTACAGAGGTCAAAACCAGTACCGACCAACTTGAAGAATGTGAGCGAATGTTGGTTGAAGCACAATCTGAAGAAGATGAAGTACGTTCACTACTCGAAGGCTCTGGTAAAACCAATGCCGAATTAAACAGGGCACTAGGCGATGCGATTGAAGCTCTCGAAGAAGCAAAAAAAGCAGTCGCTGCAGCACAATCAGAAGTAGATAGAACCGCTGCTCAAGTTGAACTCATCGCCTCTACACTTGGAAAAGCCGAAGAAAAATTCGAAGAATCCCGCCTTGAACTCGAAGAAAAAGAAGCAGAATTCAGAGCCATTAGCGGGTCGGGTAAGAAGGTTGACCGTTCTTCTTTGACACAAGGTATCATCGACTCAGAGAATGCAGAATCAAGACTACTTCAAGAAAACGCAGCAATTGAGCGGAGAATGACAGAAACAGAACGCCAACTTCGCTCAGCAAGAGCCGAACTCGAATCTAAATCTAATTCGAAGGGAATGGCTGGTGGTGCAGCAGCAGTTCTAGGAGCACGAGATCGTGGAGAATTGAGAGGTGTTATTGGTACCATTGCAGAATTGTGTGGCCCAATTAATGCTGAACATGAAACCGCTCTCGCGACTGCATTTGGTGGGGCTATGACCTCCGTTGTGGTTGATTCGGACCAGGTTGCAGCAGAAGCCATTCGCTGGCTTGCTCAGCGAAAAGCAGGAAGGGCAACCTTCCTTCCACTCAATAAATTAACAGCAAATCGAGCCGGTGGGAAAGCAATGATGGTTGCCCGTAAGCCAGGGGTAATTGGATTTGCATACGAACTTCTCGAATATGATCCAAGAATTGACGCTGCAATCAAATTTGCTCTTCGAAATACACTCATTGTTGACAGTATGGAAATCGCTAGGCAGAACATGGGCGGAGTTCGACTTGTTACAATGAGGGGGGACATAACCGAAGCAGGCGGTGCAATGGTTGGAGGTTCACGTGCACGTATGTCCGTTGGATTTGGCGGAGGAATCGCAGGTGCGAAAGAAGTTGAACGTCTTTCTACAGAAATCGAACGTCTACGTCTCATGTCAGATACTGTATCTGCTGCATTAATCGATGTTCGGTCTGAACAGAAATCATTGCGAAACCAAATCAATGAACTTGCAAATGAAGAAGGGACTCTCAAGCGAGAAACACTTCGAGCAGAGCTTTCATCATTCAAGAAAACCCATGCGACTTTGGTTGGTGAGGTACGGCAATTGAAAGAACAGCTGCAAGAACTTGAAACGCTAGGAGGCGTTCAACTCGAAGCTTTAGATACTGCTGAATGCAATGTGGCTGATGCTGACATTGTTCGAAAGAATGCTCACAGTGCGCTAGAAGATGCAAGTCCTCAACATTTGAAAGATCGACTGCATGAATCCACCATTAAGCGTACTAAGGCTGAAGGAATTCGCTCAAATGCGGAAGTTACTTTAAGAGGTGCATCTGAACGTAAAGAACTACTTACAAACAGTGCTAATGGTGAGGAAGAACGAATTTCACAACTTAAATCAGGCCTTTCAGCCAGAGCGGAATCAGTTGTGCGATTGAAAGAATCAATTCGGACCAACGGAGAAGCCCTCGCTGAAAAGGAAGCAGAACGTGCTCAATATCTTGAGGAGAATAAAGGGCTTGAAGATGAGCGATTAGAATTAGTAGAAGAGCGTGCTGGATTAAATTCCTCTCTGACTCAAAAAGCCAACCAAGCACGAAGTCATCGAAATCTTTCATCAGAATTCGAGCGCACAATTCAACAAAAGCGACAGGAGCTCCATGGCGTAGAAATGGATATGGGGGCAACTGGAATTGAACCTGCAGAGGAAGGGGCAGTGCTTGACAGTGTTGCAGATATTGATCGCAGAATTCGTCGCCTTGAACGACGTTTGGAAGAATTCGGCATGGTCAACATGCGTGCTATTGAGCAATATGATGCAGTTGAAGAGCGGTTGAATGCTATGGAAGGAGACTTCAAGAAACTTAGAGATCGAAAGAAACAGCTGATCGAGGTTGCAGAACGTTTGGAAGAACAACGCAAGATACGCTTGATTGCAGTACTTGAAAAGGTCAATGAGAACTTCAAAAAGGTGTATGAAGCTGTCAGCAATGGTGGTCGTGGAGAATTATATCTTGAGAATAAGGATGAGCCGTTTAAGGGTGGCCTAGAACTATGGGCTCAACCTAAAGGAAAGTCATCAAATGTTACTCGACACCAATTATCTGGTGGCGAACAATCTGTTGCTGCGTTAGCTCTTATCTTCGCGATTCAAGACTATGATCCAAGTCCGTTCTACTACTTTGATGAAGTTGACCAGAATCTTGACAGTGTCAATGCTGAATGTATTGCTAAGATGTGCCGTGAACGCAGTAAGCGTGCACAATTCATTATGGTTACACTCAGAAAGGTTTCACTACAACTCGCAGATCATCACATCGGAATTACTCACGGTGGAGATGGATGCAGTCGTAGAATCGTGGATTTCGACCAGGAACAAGCAATTGCTCTTGGAGAACAAGCACTCAAGGAAGCAGAAACTGCAGCAGCAACCAATCAAAAGAGAGTGGAAGAAGAGCAAAAAGGACTTGCAGAAATGCCAACTGTTCCAGAACCTCTTCCGGCTCCACAAAGCCTTGGTGGCTTGTTGAAGCACATGGTCGAAGATGAGAGCATTGCTTCCTTGACAGAACGTACAATTGAAACGAATGAGGATATTGAACAACGAGCAAAACTCGTTGAATCAATTGCCGAAATGGATGAAGAAGAAATAACTGAATCCTCTATAGAAAAGATAGAATGAGGCGATATTCGTGGGTCAAAAGGGTTTAGATCAATGGTTCCTTCGTCAGGATGTCATCGATCAATTGCTCCAAAGTGGAGATGATGACCTTGAAGGAATCAATGCCTATGCCGACAGAATCATGATGATCGCTCAAACCGAAGAGGCTGAGCATCAAACACTTGATGACCCATTTGACAGAAGCGTAGCTCTCGTCATGTCCTTAGTTGGTAGCGAAGGATTGGATGCTTGGAACATTGATTTGACCAGTTTTCTCAAACAATTTACAAAACGAGTGAAATCTCAAGCCAGTGATTTGGATTTACCTGCTTGTGGCCGCCTTATTCGTATGGCTTGGGAAGTACTTCATCATCAAGCAGCCCTACTCTTTGACCGTGTGCAGTATCAAGATCAAGGGGATGAATGGGATACAGGCTTTGATTTCGGTTGGGAAGCAGAGTATGATGACCATGAATTTCACTTTACCAATACGGTTCTCCAAGGTGATGCTGATGATGTTCTTGTTGGCCTTTTCGATGAGCGAGTTCGACGTGATGAAGGTCGTCCAGTTACCTTAGGTGAACTTCTTTCAGCACTAAAGGATGCAGCAGAAGATGCAGATGCCATTAAGCAGCGAGAAGAGAATAGAGCTGCCCATGCAGTCGAATTAGAAGATATGCTTTCGAATGTTGGGGGGCGTATGCACAATGAAGATTTAGATGGAGATATCGAACGATGTTGGACAGCACTTCGTCAAACAACTCAATCTATGAAATCGAATAATGTCCCGCTTAAAGAAGTGATGAACGCCCTAAGACCAATTTTGGAAATGACATTTGGAGTTCTTCCCGAAGGCTATGAAAAGGATGCAAAGGTGAGTTCCTTCATTGCCGGATTGTTCCTAACACACAAGGGAATTGCATCGATTACGCAAGGAAATGAGATTACTGACATCATCATGATTGAAGATCTCTGGCCAAAATTAGATACATTTGTTGAAGTCATTGAAGCGAGCCAAAAAGAGGATGAAGTATCAATAACAAATCGTGCAGATGCCAAAACGGGGTCAATGCTCCATGCTGAGAGATTACAATTGCGCGCAGAGAAGGCTCGTGAGGCAGAAGAAAAACTGCGTTTGAAGAAGGAGAAGGAACTTCTTCATGAAGAAAATAAGATTAACGAAAGTCTTGATTGGCTTGTTGAATGAGGTGATGAAATGACTGAATTAGCATTAGAAACTCTTCTCGAAGCAACTTTATTCGGTTCTGGTAAATCGATGTCAATAACTGAACTTTCAGAATCTCTTGGATATGAGGAAGAGGAAATCACAGAATCGTTGAATACTCTTCAGGGAACTATGAAGCGGAGACGGGGCGGCGCATTGCGGCTCGTGGAAATCGGTGGTAAATGGGCAATGGAAGTTCGGAATGAAGTTACAGATCATCTTCCTGCAAGTACCAAGACAGACATGCCGAAGAAATTACTCAAGGCTGCTGCACTGATTGCTTACCATCAACCAATGCACCAATCAAGGCTTGTTGAATTACTTGGCCAAAAAGCGTATGATTACGTACGAGAACTTGCTCAATATGGGATGATTCAAAGAAGAAAGGAAGGCAACACTCGTCGGTTAACGACGACACGTCGTTTTTCTGAAGCCTTTGGCTGCCCTCATACAGATCTGCGGAAAGTACGGAAGTGGTTCAGGGAACAAGTTACTGATGCAGGTCTATTTGATGGGATGGAAGAAGTTGATGCATTGCAAGAAATTGGTGAAGATGGCCTTATCCAAGCCACCTTGCCACTGGAAGAAGAGTGATCAAGAGCGATATGTTTCAAGTATCTCCGAAACCTTTGTTTGAGTAATTGGCCCATCATGTTCAATCAAGAGTTTAGCAACATCATCTATTTCATTGCCTTCTGCGCCAGCACTGACAGCCATATTTCTAGCGTGGAGCCTCATATGCCCTTTTTGTATTCCACTTGTAGCGAGGGCTCTTAGCGCCCCTAAATTCTGAGCAAGTCCTGCTGCAGCCATGACAGAAGCAAGTTCTTGTGCAGATTCAACACCAAGAATCTCTAGGTTTGTCCGAGCAACAGGATGCACTTTGGAGGCACCTCCCACAATTCCAACCGCCATAGGTGTCTCAATAGAGCCAACTAAATTACCTTCCGAATCAAGTTCCCAGTGAGTCATAGATCCGTATCTTCCTTGAGAATAGGCGACATATGCGTGACAACCTGCTTCGATGGCTCTCCAATCCTGGCCACATGCTACAGCAACTGCGGATATGCCGTTCATGACGCCTTTGTTGTGTGTTGCAGCTCTGTATGGGTCTGAGACTGCAAAATGATATGCTTCAAGTATGCCTTCAATGATCTTCAGACCATCCCTTCGTTCACCATTGTTGCTCATTTCTTCAGGGGTAAACGTGGCTTTGACCCTCGCAAGCCTTTCTGTTGCTAAATTAGATAAAATACGTAACAATGCCCTTCCCTTTGTCATTCTTTCAAGTTCGGGGGCCAGAAGTTCTGCCATTGTATTAACAGCGTTTGCACCCATTGCATCCCTGCAGTCTACGTGGATGTGGACAATAAACATCTGACCAGAGAGGCTTTCTATGCTTCGAGTTGTGATTTCTTTACATCCTCCCCCAAGACGTATCATCGTGGAAGGTAAACTGTTTGCTAATTCTATTAAGGCCTCCTTGTTCTCAAGAACTGCCTTTTCGGCCTCATCATGATTCTGAATATCAAGGATTTGGATTTGAGCAATCATCATCGGTCCGTCATTAGTTGATGTGAAGCCTCCATGGGTATGGCAACGCTTGGCCATGTTCGAAGCAGCAGCTACAACGCTTGATTCTTCAAGGCAAAAGGGGATAACGTACTGCTTTTCATCTATAATGAAGTTCGTGGCAACGCCCACTGGAAGTGACATCGTGCCGATGACATTCTCAATCATCCGATCTGCTGCGCTGTCGTCCAGTTCTCCATTTTTTGCTAACGCAGCAACCTGTTCGGGGGCCAGATTAGAGAGTTCTGCAATAAGTTGACGTCGTTCATCGACAGACAGTTTGTAGAATCCTTTCAAGCGGCTGTTATCGACAGGCATGGTCTCTCTCCCCATGCGAGCCAGATGTTCTTGAAACATCAACCAATCGGAACAAATTAACGCGTTTAACGCTTTAATTAACGCGTTAAAAAGGCGTTAATGATACGTTAATCGAAAGAATATCTGTCCTCTCGTTATTCGTTTAACGTGTCCTAACAGGTCGCTCATAGCCCCAAATTCCGTGAAAGGTCATATACTTGTTCGGAGTTGCTAGCACATGCATACTGGGACAGTGGATTTGCGCCTACCAAGTCTTCGAGAAGATCCATTTTCCCAAGGGCCACTCTCGGCAAAAGATTCCAACCTTCTTGTAGGAAGGCATTCATATTTCGAAGAAATGGAGAAAAACATCCAATTCAAATCCTCTCGCAGGATTTTACTTGTTGGAGAATATGGTTCCGGTAAAACATCATTTGTCAATTGTCTTGGTGGAAAAACCAACTTGCACATTCATGTTGACCGAATTGACACAGTTAATCCTGGTCTTGAACTACTGCGAGATATTTATTCACAAGTTGTTAATGTGACTGCTCCGAGTGATCACAAAAAGCTTGAGCGAGAACTTGCAGCATCCCTTCATAGCAAGAGAAATTACTTACCTCTGATTTCTGTTGATGCTGATATGGCTGATATTGCCTCTCTAGAAGCGTGCTTACTCGCCTCAGTGCCATTTTTCGAACGTTTAGCAGCGTTGATCATTGTGGCCGTTAATCCAAATCAAAAGTCACTTCTTTCCGAACAAATCAGAGAACGCTTCGAAGTTCGACCAATGGAAGAATTAGATGCGGACAGTGTAAAAGCCCTCGTTGAACGTCGAATTGGAACTTGTTCAAACGAACCCTATCAGATGACGACTGAAGAGGCTGGAAAGGTATTGGGTGCGAGCAGAAACGGGCATCCTGGTTCAATCATCAAAGTTCTACGCTCAGTAATCGACGGGCAGATGTTGCCTGAGTTACCTCAGAGTCCGGTTTCAGAAAATATGGTTATTGAGGACATCCCTTCACCAGTACCTCAAGAAATTGATACAGGTATTTCCAATCAGGAACATGAATTGCTTGATGGATTGGAATCAAAGGAAGCCTCAGAACAAAAAGAAGAAGAAGTCGCCCAAGATATTGATGAGTGGAAAGATGGACCTGGTATGTCGGGAACAATGGGCTTCGATCTTAATCTTGAAGAACTTGAAGAGCCAACTGTTGAGGAAATGAAAGAAAAACCCATTGAGGATACCTACGTAACTGAAGACGATTTCAAGCCAGTGGGTATCTTCGGTGGACTTAGAGGTCGTTGGAAACAGACAAGCCAATCGATAGATGAAATACAAGAACCAGAAGGCGAGTATCAACAACTCGATGGTGCGAATTCCTTATGGGTAAGCAAAAACTCACTTCCGATACAGGATGAGGAGGTGGAGGATATCCCTCCTGCTGAAAACGCCCTAGAACCTGAATCTCTCATAGTCGAGACATTCGAGGCAGATTACCAAGAGATGATTCAAGAGAACACTCATCAGCCAAACGATTTGATCTTGAAAACCCTTACTGATTTGCTTTCAAAACTTCTTACTCCTTCTGGAGATACTATGGTTTCCAACAAACTTGCTGAAAGCTTACAAACGCTTTCCCGACCTAAAATAGGGGGCAAAGAGGAACACCCCCTCAATGTCCAAGTTTTGACATCACTCACAAAAGCTGAAACCATTGTGGTTTCAATTGCTCAACAACGAAGTGTCTCTCCCTCAGACAAACAATTATTGGAGAAATTGAACATAAAAAGAGCAAGACTTTCTCAGATTTGTAACCGATTACATAAGGCAGGTATTCTCGATGTGAGGATGGTGGGGCGATCTCGAATGTTTGGTCTGACAAGAACAGCACTTGCTCAGATGATGGCATGGGGTCTCGTAGGAGGTGATGTGTGATGTCTTGGACAGTTTCATGGTCTTGGCAAGCCCCATCTCGAATTAGTGCAATCGCCGCAATAGATGGTCATCTTGCAGTAGCCTATGGTCTCGATTTGGTTCTCTTCAATGAATCAAATGAGATTCAGTGGAAGCAAACAATGCCTTTCAAAGTACACGCAATTTGTAACGGTGAAGGGACAATCGGTATTTTGGCAGCACATGGTTTCTTTGTCGTCAAAACTGTTGATGGGACTATGCTACATGAGGGCAGGAGCAGCCCTGGTGGGTTCTTGCACCTTTTACATCGACCTGGTGGGGGTTGGATTCTTTCTGGAAGAGATGGAAATCTCCACCTTTTCGATTCGAATGGAAAAGGGATACGCAGAATCTCTTCGGGAATTGTTCGAAGACTTGTTGGATGGCTCGATCGGGAGCATTTGCTATGGCAATCTTCTGAAGGAGTTATTTTGTGTGGACAAATAGCGAATCAAGATAAACGCAGAGTTATTGATACAACGGTTTGGAGTTGGTGCTCCTTGCTTATGGATGGTCGATTACTCATGTTATCTTCTGATGGTCAATTATGGGAAGGAACCCCACATCCATTCGGATGGGATTCTATGGATCGAGTTGAAACAGATTCACTAGAACCTCTTATGGCAACTCGTGCAGGAGATGGCTGGTGGGTACTCGGAATTGAAGGGCATCTCGACCATTTAGCCTCTGAAAACGAATTGTCGCGAATAGGAGATGGTATGCAACTTGGAGATTTACTTCTACGGTTGGGCCGTAATTCTATGATCACTGCTCGCAGAGACGGATTGACAAGGCGTTGGGTCGATCCTGCACTTGCAGAAGAAGAAAAGCGGCACAGGCACCAAGAAGCAGCAGATGCAAAA
>JAKMFY010000203.1 GCA_022425185.1 Candidatus Poseidoniaceae archaeon
GCCTAGAACAATCTTTCGCGTACAAGAAGCGTTCTCACTTCGTATTGACTTAGGACCTGATTTATTCAAGATAGAGAAGAGGAAACTTCCATCGGGGGGACCTCTCCGCCTAAGTTCTAAACTGCCATCAACTGTCGTTCCAATTGCAGAACAGGTCAGTGGTCGCAAAAAGATCAGCGTAACTGAAGGAGTGGTTCACCTTGAACAACTCAATGCTCAACTTGAGACATTAGACCGTCAAAGAGATGCTCTTATTGCATTACATCAACAGATTAGAGGGCGTATTTCTGCCGCCGTAGATTCTGATTTTGAAAACTATTCACAACGTACGATGGTTCACGCACTCATTGAAACTCCAACGATTCGCCCTGATTTGGGGTTAATGGCAAAGGAGTTGCAACTCTCAGAACAAGATCTTTCGACCGTTATGACTCGGGTACGAGAACTCGTTGAAAGGCAACGCTCCGATAGGTCAGGTGAAGTTGTTGCCATTGACGACAACCCCAACCTGCGCTGGTGGCTTGGTTGAGTTCAATCAGAATCTTCTGAACCGAGTACAGACTTCAGTGAAGACTGCTCTGCCATTCGGTCTTTCACGTCTGCTCTGCGTCCCTTTCCTACAAGGAAGAGAACACCAAAGAGTGCGAATGTGAGAAGGACAATCATGGTTGGAAGTGCGACCTTTCCTGCTACTTCACCTGCTACGTCAAGGAATGGATTGGAGGACCCTAATTCATCTGATATACGGAGAACATTGTTTCCTTCACTCGCTTCTACGATGTTGTTACCCGGATCGACGACGACATACACATTCTTGGTACCAGCAGTAACTGGGTAAAGCATGTACAGCTCGACGACTCGGCCATCTTTCTGTGAATCATCAGGCTTGTCAATTGCGCCAATTTCTTGTCGCATGACAATACTTTCTTCATCGCACATGTTGTTGTTCTTTCGGATTTCACCCCTCATGTCGTCATCATCGTATTCACAAAGAATAACTTCGATATTTGTGGCATGCACATTTCCAACGTTTGCGATTTCAATTCGAATTGGAATTGAGTCACCAACGTCTGCTGAGGATGCACCGGTTTGTGTTGCGGTTCTAACTTCTAAATCCGGGGCGCGAAGGCTTACTGTAATGATTTTCTCATTCGAGTCGAGGTTGTCTCCATCCCATGCAGCGCTTTCATCATGATCGCCGCCATCTTCCATGCCGCCCATCATTGAAACGACTTTCAGACCTAGACTTCGGGTTAGAAGTTGTGCGCCTGGATCAATCGAAACGATAGCAACCATGGTGTAAGTTTCGTAGGGCATCATCTCAGGGAGTCTCCACTCGTTGATGTCCTCGAGATAGACGCAACTGTCTTCCGGGAACGAGCTCGCTGTCGATTGTGTAACAACGCACTCTTCTTCGCTTTCCAAGTCAAGTCCAACCTGTCGCAGAACCTTCCAAGATACACCCCATCCATCAAGAGTTCCCATTCCTGGAGTTTCAGCCCAAACAAGGTCTGATCCAGTACGAGTGGAAGTGTGATTGTCGAGTGATGGAACGTCAGGAACGTTTCCAGCATTGGTAATATTGACGACAAATCGAACGATACGGCCTGGCGCTGTGGTCTTTACATCGTTCTCAACGGTTGGGTCCATCGAGATTTGCATGTCATAGAATTCGTTGACTGTTACTTGTAGAGTTGTAACATCACGTAGTCTTGTCATACGGCCTGATGCATCTGGATAAGATTGTTCTGAATATGTGTTAAACACAACTGTATAATCTCCAGCAGGTACTTGTTGAGGAATGTCCATGAGAACATCAAACACTTGTTCGGATCCTACGTCTAGTTCTTCAAGTGCGTTTCTAGGGACTTCAATGTCCCAGATAACGTCAACACCAGCAGAATCAGTAACACGGGCAAGTGTGTAGTCGAATCGATCAGGGCCGTTTCCTTCATTCATGACTGTTGTTGGTAGTATAATCGATTCTCCTGGATTGACCAGAAGTTCGGGGTTTTCTCCCAAATCGATACTCGTGTCAAGTTTGTAAACATGGTTAATGTCGACTTGAAGAATCTTAGAAGCAGAAATCTTAGGGTATCCCTTCAGATTGGCTTTGAGAGTTACTGCCTTACCTAGACCTGCAATTGAATCGTCAGGTGCACAAATCTTAACCTTGACTTCATGGGTTCTGGATTCATCTCCATTGAGAATAATCCACGGCCTTGATACACCGTCTGGATTCAGAGGCAGCCCTGTTGGGAAGATAACGTCGATAGTCCAATTGTCTTCGCTTTCAGTTGTACCTGGGGTAGAGAATACAAGGTCGCCAGAATCGAAATTCTTGGTAACATCAATCTCAAACGTATGGCAATTCGGTTCAAGTGCGGCAGGCATGTAAGGCGCTGGTGTAACTCGAGCTGATTGATCACTGATGTTCATCATAATGTTGTTCGATGAACGAATTGAAACAAAGACTCCTAATTCAAGGATATCATAAGTTCCTTTCTCAACTGACTTAATCGGTTCACCTGCTGACCATCCCTTAAGCAATATAACGAATGCACCAGGATCTTCAGAAGTTGGGACATTGATTTCAAGATTCTTTGTAACTGTCTGCTGAGGGTCGAGTTGTACACTCATTGGGAAGTTGACGTCCCATGCAAACGGCAGGAGCCATTCTTGTCTTCCTTCGAGAGTTTGAGGATCCCAGAAGAGGAAGGTATCGGCTACGTTTCCAGTATTCGTAATCGTGATCGAAAAGATAGCTGTTTGTCCTTGTTCTACATCAGCCACGCTGTGGGAAGCATCAAGATCGATACCGTGAACAACGTCCATAAGGGTTAGAGTGGTGATCTCAGATCGTATTGCTGGATCTTTGTAGGATTTAGCATCAACTCTTATTTCAGCGAGTTCATCTCCATTCGCTTGATAGATCGATGGAGCACGAACTCTGAGATAAAATCGAATTGACTCCCCGCCTTCTAGGAAGATTGCAGTATCTGGGAAGATTGCGGTATGATTCTCGGCAAAGAACAGTGTTGCAGTCCAGTTTGTTGGGACTCCTGTGATGTTGAGTCCGTATGTGTCAGCAACCAAATCCTTAGGACCTGGTGTCGAGTTGTTCATTGAGAGGTTGTAGATGGTTTGTTCACCTGGTTCAATAACGTGATAGAAGGTCTCTCCTTCCTCGAATTCTACATCCACTTGTCCTGTAAGAACGTGTGAATAACAGATTGTAAATCGGTTGTTGTTCGCTTGATCGTTACACTTGTTGGTATCGGACCAAGCAACGTGAGCACCGCTTCCGAGGTCATTTGAAAATGCTGGGGGCATTCCTATACTCGGCTTGTATCCTGAATTGGGACCGAGTTTATTCGAAGACCATTTCGTAATAGGTACGATTTCCCACGGATCTAAGGCAACAAGCCCGTCGCCTTCCATGTTGGTATGATTGAGGCGCACGTACTGAATTTCTTCGCCTGCAGAAGTGTTGCCTGAATCAACCCAAGCAATGTGGATTTGATTTTGGTCATCCGTCAAAAGTGATGGGAAGACGGAGTTTCCGCCCCATGGAGCGTTTTGTGGAAGGCCAGCATAAGTTTCAACGTTTGAAATTGGTGTATCGTTAATCTTCTTGATAGCATAAGTGGATAATCCATCATCACGACCGTCAAATTCTCCAGCGCCTTGCAAACGGAGTTTTGTGTAGTAGACTTCGTAATTGACATCCTTTTCGAATCCATAATCACGACCATCCATCCATGCAATGTGCGTGTTGCCTTCCATGTCCACGCCAATCGATGGGTGGAATGAGTATGCGTCATCAATTGTTACACGAGTGTCATTGACAACAACAAGGTGTCCTTCAGAGCCCTTGCCTGTGTCTTCGATGTAGTTTCCGTTCATTGCGACTGTTCCTGAAACTCCTGGAGTCCAGCTTGGGTCGTTGTCCATCTTGCCGTATGGGTCGAGTACAGACATGTAGATTTCACGAGAGTTGTTTGTGGAGATGTAAACCATTGCTTCAACGAGAAGAGCCATTGAACTCGCACCACCGGTTCCTGATGGGAACTCGTATACTTGTCCTCCAGCACTTGTAGAACGAATTGTATTTGCTGGACAGTTTCGTGCAGAGGTACTCTGGATACCATTCGGGCATTGTGACAAATCCTTGAAGTGAGATTGTACTCCTGTTGCTCCGCCATATGTTTGGCCGTACATCCCTACTGGAACTACACCAGCAATAACGCAGTTGTCGTGTGCTTCTTCGATTGAAGTAGTGTCATCTGCTTGTTGTGCTGGGTCTCCATCCTTTGGACCTTCATCTGAAATTGGGATTGCTATCTTTGTAGCATTAGGATTCCACTTGTGATCATCTTGTGTTGGAGGGTTTCCTGGAACGTTTCCTTGTGCATCCTTCCAAGAAAGACAAGCCCAGTTAGTACCAGGGCCCCAGTCTTCGCCAGAATATCCGGAGTAGGTGTTTCCGTTGTATACAGTTCCTGGGAGTTTTCTGATTCCACCAGAGTCATCGCCTGGTTGAATTCCGAGAGCGGTTGAACGAGGCCCTGCGTTTTTGTTGTGGGTTGCACAGTTGCCACTGCTTGCAGCACCTGGTAGGGTGTTGCCAAGACCATAAATGGTCTCATAGACAGTCATGTTGCCTTCTTCAAGCATTGGCTTCAAGCCTTGGAAATATCCCCCTGCTGCAAAGTTTCCACCGTAAATAACAGTACAAACGTCAGCCCATTCGGAGTACATCGATCCAGAGGTATCGACAATGAAGACAAGTTCGACCTTGCCACCGCGGGTATCATCCCAAGCAATCTGAACAAGATCGTTTGAATCAACAACGATGTCAGGGTGTCCTTTGTGACCAATGATAGGGGTCAAAAGAGTGTCTTCGAAGAGGGTAAGAATGTTACCTGCGTCGAATTCAGGTTGAATCATAGTGTAGTAGATTTGCGGTTGATTGAAGAACATCTGAAGTTCATCATAGGAATCTTGCCAAGCGATGTGCAGGTTGCCTCTGCTATCAACATCAATAGATGGCCAATCTCTGTCCTGAGCACGCATCGAAAGAATTGTGTCATCAATTTGAGAGATGCTGCTGTCTTCAGCAGCCATACCATCCATCGGTGAAAGGTAAGGATTTAGTGAAGTGTACATGATTTTGTATTGGCCTGATTTGTCTGCCCAAACGATGTGGATTCGGTCAGTATCATCGATGACCATATCTGGATGCCATACTTTGTGGAGGCCAGGGTTTGTGATTTGAGTTGCGTCAATGAGTGTCTCTCCACGAGGCGATAACATGGAGTAGTACAGGTGTTGATTGTTACGTGTCCAAACAACGTGTACGTTACCCTCGCTGTCCGAAGCAACAGTTGTTTGGGCATCGGAGGCAGTTCCTCCATCAACGATGCGCACGGCTTCTGTAATGACAACTTGAGAAGCTTCTGCTTCTTCTGTTCCTATGATTAATCCGGAAAATGCCGAGAGAAGCATTAAACTGACGAGAGTAAATGATTTGGTTGTTTGACGCATAGTATCACCTGTGGTAACGAGAACCATAGCAGTCCAGTACTTAACCGCGCCCCTCAGGCGTCATTTACTATCAAGTAGAAATTGCTCTCAGGCCCACTCTTCTGGATCTAAACCTGTACCAAATGGCATGGTATCGTTGAACTCGATTTTGGCAGGTTCGTCAATCTTGATTGTACTCGATTTCTTCTCTTGGCTAGCCCAATCGTCGACAGGCCCCGGCTCGCCTTTACCTGGCCCATATGCGTATTTTATTTCATGAATCATACTGAGTTTGGCAAGCCATAGCCTTCGCAAAGAGTGCATGAGGGCATTTTTATTCAATCCATCATTCCAAATTGGCAGGCTTACATTGAAGGCCTGAAGGGGGCCCGGTTTCTCTTTACCTTCATGCCCCATGTGAATCCCCCAATCAAGTTCAGCCTTCATTAGTGTTAATCGGCATTCATGCACCCATTCACTCCATACTTCTGCCTCTTCTATCATATGTTCTTTCATCTGTTCTTGTTGACCAAGGTCAACTCTCGTCATACTTGATACGAAAACTAGGTCGCGTCCCTTTGGCACGACGACTGCAAACATATGCCCCTGTGGCCCTGGGGGGTACTTGATGAGAAAATGTGCCTCGGCCCGCGGATCATTTTTATCTCGGATTTCAAGACGTTCGCTGGCAAGCCACTTGCGAATATTGTTGATGTGTTCCGTATCCACCATGGCTATGCCTCGCGGTCGATGAATTTGAACTCAACGCTTCTCACGGGCTAAACTTTTACGCAAATTTGTGAGTTTATCTTCCAGTTCTGACTTGTAGGTACTCGAAGAAGTGAGGCGTCTAAACGCCTTCTTGGTGTCAACGTAGGAATCCCACCAGAATCCAAAGATGCGTCCTGTTAACCAATACGTAGGGAATGTACAAACATAAACCGTTAGGATTGCAGTTGCCACCATGGAAGACGATTCGCCAAACATATGTGTCCATTCAAACGAGAGTATTGTTTCAAGTTCAGACTCAAACCACCATAATGCACCTGTGGTCGCCAGGGATATGAAAGGCCACATTAGAACAGAACCAAACATCGCCGCCAAAAATTGGTATGTTGTTCTGGCATCAACTCCTTCATCAGTTCGATCGCCTAAAAATCGGCCTAAAGACATCTGTAATGATAATGATACGAGGAAAACAGGGAGCAGTGCCGCCATAATTACTGTCCGAATAGATGCATCTACGAGACGAAGGGGATTACCCCTTCGCAATCCTGTGGCGTCCTTATTCAGGTCGCGTCCATCGAGATTTCTTTCCTCGAGTTGTTTGTGTAGTTCCATTCCTTGATCCAGAATGGGATGTTCGATTTTCACTGGTTTCGAATCAACATGTTCGAGTTCAGTTTGATATCTGTCTCGAACTTCACGAGCTGCAAGTACTT
>JAKMFY010000204.1 GCA_022425185.1 Candidatus Poseidoniaceae archaeon
ATGGAATAACTGCGAGAAGTCCGAGTGTATCTGATTCTCCAGGAACGACTTCTCCTCTGTTCTCAGCTGCTGCTTGTGCTTCAAGAGCAAGGAGCACTCTATCAAATCCAAGACCAAATCCACAACATGGATCTAAGTCTTCAAGACCGAACAGATGGAGAAGTCGATAGGATCCTCCACCGAGAACTTGTCCTTCTCCGCCGAGTTCTGGAACGTGAACTTCGAAGACTGTTCCTGTGTAGTAATCGAGACCACGAGCAACGGTCAGATTGACCGAGAGTGATGGTGGTGAAGGTGCAAGGTGAGCAATCGAAGTCAGTGTTGTTTCTAAGGCATCGAGGGCTTCTAGGGAAACATCATCTATTGATGAAAGAATATCTCTTGCTTGTGCAATGGTCTCTTGCCCTCCTTCTAAGGCTGAAAGTTGTTGTAGGGGTTGAATGTAATCAGAAGAAATTCCTTGTGTGCTTAGAAGGGCTTCTAAGCCTTTGAAATCCCCTTTATCGAGGAACCGCATAGCCGAAGCGATTGGAGGCTCTCCAGATTCTGCTGAAGCACTCAATCCAATTCCTGACAAGGCTTGCTTGAGAACACCTACGTGTCCGATTCGTAATTCCCAATTCTTGAGTCCACTTTCTGAAAGCATATTGATGGCTAAAGCAATGACTTCCGCTTCAACCAATGGCCCTGTAGCTCCAATGAGTTCAACACCATACTGGAAGAATTCTCGATAACGTCCTTTCTTGAATTCCTCATATCGGAAACATTGGCCAAAGTAAGAGAGACGTAGTGGTTTGGTCTCATTGCGCAATTCCTCAGCAACCATACGCATGACTGGAGCAGTTAATTCGGGACGTAGTGTAAGATCACGTTCTCCTTTGTCCTTGAACGCATACAATTGAGAGACAACCCCAGGTCCTGATTTTGCGGTAAACAAATCAAGTGATTCGAATATAGGTGTTTGAATTCGAGAAAAGCCGTGTCGTCGAGCCTGTTCTTCGAGAAGAGATTCAAATGCTAATCGCCGTTGCATCTCTTGAGGACCAAAGTCACGGGTACCTCTCGGGCGTTGGACCATGTGCAAACCAACGGCTCTCCCCTCTAATGCCCTTCGCTTGAATTCGGAGTGAAAGAGAGGTCTATGGATGCTTCACTCTTTTTCAGTAACTTCTGGAAGAATCGGGGCATCTGGAAGTTCTGGATGTGGCTTTTCTTCTAACTCATCTGCTTCAGCAATACGCTTCAATCGTTCGACGAGTTCCCAGTCTGGTTCCTCTGGTTCGGCAAGTTCTGGTTGTTCTTCACCATCCCAAGCATCTTGACGAACTTGGACTAATTCATCCACTGTGTGAACGTCTGAATCATCTTCGAGATCAATTACTTCAGACTCTTCCACAGATTTGACGCTAGGCGATGCACCTAATGATTCGAATGCTTTTGCAACAACTTTGGCATCTGGAGCCGTTCCCGAAGATGCAGCTTTGATTCTCTTTTGTTGGAACGTTGCTTTCTGTTCAGCTTCTTCAGCTTCTCGTCTCATCTGCATTTCAACAGATTCCCAAACCTTACGCTCTTTACGTTTTTCAGCTTGTTCTTTTTGCCACTCTATTGCTTCCTCAGAGGGCTTGTCATAGCGAGACCAAAACCACCGAGTAATACCAATGAAAAGGAGAGAGAGAACAAGCCCTCCCAATAACCACTGAACGAGTGGTTCCATTCTACCACCTCAATTCGTCTGAGCGTTTTCAGAGGATGCTTCTGCATCGAGGATGTCGGCTCCAAGAATGCCAATATGAACATCATCGCCACCTGGAAGTTGCGAAATGTCTGCATCCGCTCCTTCAGGAACGTTACGGTACAATGGTCGCTGAATCAACGTCTTATTGAGGCCAATAAATACGGCAGCTACAACTCCCCAGAAAGCCAGAATAATTCCAAGTCCCTTTGGATTCGCTGGATTCCATACATCATCGGTGTTTGCAATCATATCGCCAAAGTAGGACAACATGAGGACACTGAACAAGAACGGGAAGGCGAGATAAAGACAGATGTCCCACCATCGTCCAACTTCCAAATCGTTATCTCCTGTGTTGATGAAGTCATCACGGA
>JAKMFY010000232.1 GCA_022425185.1 Candidatus Poseidoniaceae archaeon
CAATAAATCCAGAAGCATTCGATGGAGAGATTATACAACTCACAGGATTCATTTCCAAATCCCTTGCACCCGATATCGCCTTTGGAAATGCCAAACTTGGAGACCATCCTAACTACGGAAACTCTGAACACCAAATAGGTATGACAATTCATTCCTCAACAGGACAATGGATCGAAGCAGGCTCCAAGGTTACCGTCCAAGGAGTCCTTTCCTATCAGCAGCGTGAATTGCGTTGGAATCTTGGGGTTCAAGGACCCGAAATCATGGTTGACCGCAATCATCCGATTGAAATCCCCTTGCTTGATTGGTCTTCTCAATCGACGTGGATGTATCAATCCGGCAGAACTGTCGATGTTGCAGGTATGCTCTCAATTGATAATGATACATGGGAACTTACGGGTTCAGCAGGCTCTCCTTTGTGTGTAATCCCAAGCGAGGATGACAAATCCATGGCTGAAACATGGGAAGGAAAAGCCATCAAGATGCGTGGCCGTCTTGTATGGAACACAGCAATCTCATCATGGTGCCTCGATAAAGCAGGCGATTCAAGCGAATCCCTTACCGCCACATCGACAATTAACGATCTGTTGTTGATGCTAAGCGCAAATCCAATTGCAGCTCTCAGCGATTCCGATACACACTACACTGTTGCGGCTTACATGAAATATGCAGTTGAGCCCAGTGTTGAAGACGAATCAGGGTACTTTGCCGACTCAGCAGGCTATACCCCTGGTTGGACAAGTATTGCAGTGACAATACCTGGACCTCGATCAACATGGCTCGAGGCTGGTCAAGCCGTTGTTGCTGATGTAACTGTTTCTTGGGACGATGAAAATATGCGTGCTGAATTGCTTATTCATGACCTCTCAGAAGGAGACAAAATGAATCCTACAACACTTCTTTGGTCTGATGGAGCAACTCAATGGGGCTATGACAAGAACAAAGTTGTTCGATTAAACGGTCTTGCTGTTGAAGAAAACGGAACATGGTTCCTTTCAGAACCAGGAAGTGAGAAGAAAGTACGTCTCAATGCCCTTGGCAATTCAATAGGCCTTGATGAATTGCATCTTGGAATAGCGATGACATGGGAAGGTCGTTTGCTTCAAATCGAGGACAGCCAATCGATGGCTGTCATCTATGCATTAGAAAGCGCTGATGTTGATGATCGAGATAACGATGGACTCAGCGATACTCTTGAGAATTCATTTGGTACCAGTTCCTATTCTGAAGATTCGAATGGAGACGGGACAAGCGATCGTCAAGAATACATCGACCAACAATAATGAGGCGAGGAAATGATTGAAGCGTATTTCACTGATTTGTGGTGGCTCCTAGGGGCTCTCTTCTTCGGTGTCTTCATGGGCTCTTTAACTGGACTCATCCCCGGTTTCCACGTCAACAACGTTGCGCTGATTCTACTTGCATTATCGCCTGCTTTGCTCGATTTAGGTATTCCCCTTTCAGCGGTGGCTGCGATCATTGTATCGACAGGTACTGTCCACACCTTCCTGAATTACATTCCATCAGCACTTATTGGTGCTCCGGATGGAGATACTGCGTTATCGCTATTGCCTGGGCATAGAATGTTGTTGGCAGGAAATGCTGCACGTGGTGTGGCTTGGTCTGCTAGAGGATCTCAATTGGGGCTCTTTCTTTCATTACCTCTGATTATTGTTGCGCGAATTGCATTTGGACCTGAACTGAATTGGTACAATGGACTTCGCAGTTGGCTACCAGTAATTCTCCTCACGATTTCACTGCTTCTTCTTGCTACAGAAACAACCCGGCTTGATTGGCCTAAATGGGTTCAAAAAATTACTAGAAAGAAACTTGGAAATGACAGCCGCCTTGCTGGATTCTTTGCGGCTACAATCTTTTTCCTTCTCGCTGGTTTGTATGGATGGGCTGTGTTTGAACTCCCTGTTGACAGCCCTGTTGGAATGCCATCACCATCTCTCCTTCTTCCAAGTCTAGCTGGTCTCTTTGGAATTGCAAATCTACTGGATATTTACGCAACGACGAGTCACCTCCCACCTCAACGTGAAAACTGGGATTTGCCACCTGTAAAACCACTCATTGCTCCATGCTTTTGGTCAGCTGTAGCGGGTGCAAGCATGGGCGTTTTGCCTGGTATGACTGCATCTCAAGCAACTGTTTTGGTTATGGGCGGAAGGAACGTTGCAGCCAAGGTGCAAGGAAAAGAAGGCTATGGAATGGATTGGGAAACACGTCGATTGACAGAACTTTCTGATGACGAGTTACTTGAAATCGCCATCGCTGAAGCCGAAGGTGGTCATGAGGGACCTCAAACAAAACAGGATTTGGAAGTCATTGCAATTCTTTCTGCGGTTAACACAGCAGTTACAGTCATGGTTCTTGGATTCCTCTACATCATCGGAAGATCTCGTTCAGGAGCAACCCTTGCTCTAAAAATGATGTATCCTATCGAAACATGGAACTCCTCAGAACCCACTGCTGATTTCATTAGACTACTTGCCGTTTGTCTTGCCGCAGGGATAATGGCAATGCCGATTATGAAAATCGTTGGAAAAGGAATGCTACGACTTCACGCTGCAATTCCATTGCAATCAATGGTTATGGGTGTTATTATCTTCGTTGCCGCACTTGTTTGGCTTTCAACAGGTTTCGTTGGAATAGGGGTCCTCATTGTAGGAACCATCCTTGGGATGATGCCTCCCCGAATCGGGATACGTAGAAGCCATGGCATGGGAATTATTCTTGTTCCGATTATGATTTATACATTCGCTCAAATGGCTGATAACTTCGGTTTCATTTGATTTACAGGAAACTTCGCCTCACCAAAAGATATGAGGGGGATGATGTCTGGTATCCTTGTAGGTGACACCATGCGCGGCCAATCATACTTTTTACTCGCTCTTCTTTTACTCGTTCCACTCACACCTTTGATCGAACCAGTAGAATCGACATCCGCTCGCAGCCAGCCATGTTCAGGTGCCATTTGTATCAACGAAGCCTTACCAAATCCTAACGGCCTTGATGATGCTATGTATCCTGGTGGTGAATGGTTAGAAATTTCAAATTCTGGCACAACAAGCGTTGACGTTCGCAACTGGTATTTCTCAAATAAGGCCGCAAAGACACTCACCTTTGATGCGAACAGTATCGTTGGTTATGATATCAATAATGCATCCACATACACCATTGCTCCAGGGGACTACATGGTCATTGCTCGAAATGGATATACTAACTTCTATGTCGCGAATTCAAACGACTTCATGACTCTCTACGATGGATCTGGAAATTGGATCGACGAAGCTACTTGGAATTCTAGTTCTTCTGGAGTCAGCCTTGAACAAGATCCATCTGATGCGTATGCTGACTGGATAGCCACCTCTAATCCGACACCAGGTTCCTCGAACAGTGGAAGTGGAAGTGCAGGACCTACCTATTTCCCAAGCGACCTACAAATCAATGAGATCATGGCTGATTCTTGGCCAAGTCGAGACAATGCCTCTTGGCCTGGTGGTGAATGGATTGAACTGTACAACAACGGAACCTCCACCATCAATATGTCTGGATGGTGGCTACAAGACCAAGCGGGTAACATGATTGAACTTGATTCATCTCACCTTATTGATGCAACCTCTGATTATGCAACCCAACTCATATATCCTGGCGAAATTCGAACTGTAGCAGTAAATGCAACATCAAGCAGTGGCGTTCTAAACAACGGCCAAGAGACGGTTCGACTCTACTTACCAAACGGAAGTATTGGAGACGAAGTAAGTTGGAGTAACAACGAACCGGGGTTCTCACTGGAAGAAAATCCAGTTGGAGGCATGTGGGTCATCTCTACGTATCCGTCACCAAATGCAACAAATATTGCTACATTGGATTCCATCACTGCATCTGGATTTGTAGGATTCAACGAAATCATGCCTGTTTCAAGTAATGACGGAAATGCTTCACCATTGGGTGAATGGATTGAATTAATCAACACTGGAACAAGTGATATCGATCTCAACGGCTGGTCCATTATCGATGGGATGGGGAATCAAACCTTCCTCGACCCAGGCACAATCGCAGTAAACAGTACCCAAGGAAGTACAACTATCTTGTCAGGAGAACGTCGAATCGTTGAATTTACTGCAGACACTCGTCTTTGGGATAATTACAATCATCTCGTCTTGATTGATGCTTCCTCAAACGTCGTTGATATGGCTTGGTATGCTACAAACTATGGGCCGAACATCTCTCTTCTTCGTAGCACCAACTACAACGATGCATGGTCGCCATCGCTTTATCCGACTCCTGGCCAACCAGAACCAGTTCCAACGGCTACAACAGGTGATATCAGAATTACAGAGTTACTTCCGGATGCAGTTGGTTCCGACTCAGAATCATACCCAGGTGGCGAATGGATTGAAATTCACAATTTTGGTTCTTCAGAAGTTGATGTAGCGGGTTGGAGATTGTCTGCAGCAAATCGAAACCTTATGTTACACCAATACAATATGCCAATGAAATCGACAACAATTCTGACACCTGGTGAAACAACATTGATTGCACTGAACGGAACTTCTCAATTTTATCTGAAACATACGACACCAGACCAGATAAACCTCATCGATGGCAATGGAGCAATTGCTCACTCAGCCCAGTGGACGAGTACGCTCGAGGGAGGAACCCTCATCAACAACACAGAAACGCATGCAGGTGCTGGTCAATCTGGTGCTAATGCACCTACAACTTCCACTACATGGGGAACGGATGATTGGGTCAACAGTGCTTGGGCAACACCTGGGACAGCGAATCCAGTATGGCCTGAGTACACTGATTCAGAATCCATTGTGATCACAGAGATTGCATCATCTTGTGATGACTCGGAATTCTCACCTTCTGCCGATTGGATTGAACTTCACAACACTGGCACAGACCCCGTCAATCTCAGTCGCTGGATGGTGAGCGTGGATTATACCTCGAACCCACTTATGGGACGTCAGTTTATTGACTCCACTATGCTTTGGAGCCATGCAGAAAACAACACAACAATCGAAGCAGGGCAACGAATTGTTGTTGAATTGACCTACGATATCTTCGGCGGTTCACTTGAAGATACCGGAGTGCTCGAAATACTCAATCCTGATGGCGAACTTGTCACAAGCGCATCACCTCCATCAGAATTTTTGGCGAGTAATTGTGTCACTTACGGTTTCAATGAGACAAGTTCTGAATGGGTTGAATTCGCATGGCCAACACCTGGAACTGCAGAACCTGATGCAACAATGATCGCTTCCCAAGAGTCAATTAAATTCACATCAGTCATGTGGGATGGAATATCATCAATTTCTACTGAACTCGAGTTCTTTGAAATCACAAATTATGGAGAAGAATCTGCTACTCTTAACGGATGGCAAGTTCGCCGCACAGCTGCTGATAATACCGAATATACCGCCGTCATTACGAACTTGCAAATCGATGCAGGATCATCTGTAAAACTGACAAACGATGTTTCAGGCCTTGGCTTGTATGAAGATGGTACAATCATCGACATGAACACTGCAATGAGTTCCCCAATCTATCTTCTGGACAGCGGCATGGCTTTGCAACTCATTCATCCAACTGGAGATGTTGCTGATACGATTGTTTACGGAAATGGTCCTGTCGATGCAACAGGATGGTCTGGTGTTGCTCTGTCCGAACCTGTCAATGGTATTGACAACCTGATTTTGTACAGAGGCGATGGATGTGGGTCAATCACTGACACAAATCAATCAGTCGATTGGCATCAACGATGGGGACGACTTGGAGCAAGTGATTTCTGTACTGATCTGACGTTTTCAGATGCAACAATGATACAACCACTTCTTGGTCCTCATGATGGTTTAGTTGATGTACTTGCATGGGTAAATCAAGCCCAAACATCCCTTCATTTGCATCTCTATCAACTCCAATCAATGGACCTCACACAAGCACTCATCGATGCCCATGACAGAGGTGTTACCGTTGTGGTAGTTCTCAATGAGGTCGAATCTTGGTGGAATACCAACGACCGAGAAACTCAGGCATCTTATGCGTACGAACTCAAGCAAGCAGGAATCGACGTCTCATGGTTTGGTGGAAGTGGCGATGATCCATATCTTTACTTACACGCTAAGGTAGCAGTACAAGATGAAGCATCTGTTTGGATAGGATCCGGCAACTGGAAGGATGCTTCACTCCCACCACCGGGTCAACGAGGCAACAGAGATTGGAGCGTCATTGTCCACAGCCAAGAATTGGCTCAGACTGTCTTAGAACACATGGCATTTGACGAAGATTCAATGTATGTTTCACCAGTATCAGCCACTCCACCAACCAACAGTTACTCCATGCCAGATGTGCGAACAATTGTCGGAGATTCTGCTCCAGAATACACTGGAACCTATTCGGGAACCCTCTTGACATGTCCAGATGATTGTGTTGAAGGATTAACCACCATGATTGAGAATGCTGATGATGAAATTTTACTCTCATTGCAATACCTTGACCTTGATTGGCAATGGGGATGGGGTGAAAATCCAGTAGTTACTGCACTTGAAGATGCTGCACAGCGGGATGTCTCGATTCGCCTCATCATCAACGGAGCGTATCTTGATGAAGATATTCAGGATATCGTTGACAGAATGAATAACGATTGGAATCAAACCAATGGTTGGGATGTTTCTGCAATCATTATGAGCGAAGATGACGATGTCTCAAAATTACATAACAAAGGAGCTATCGTCGACGGAACCTCCGTCCTCATCTCAAGTATCAACTGGGGCGATTCTGCAATGGTTCGCAACCGTGAAATGGGATTGATTATCGATTCTACTGAAATTGCAACTCCATACATAACCTCATGGTATGCTGACTGGAATCGTTTAGACAATGTCACCGATACTGATAATGACGGATTGCCCGATATCTGGGAAGTCGGAAACGGCCTCAACAGAACCATTGCAATGTTTGGAACTACGCTTGAAGCAGATATGGACGTTGATGGAGACACACTCTCAAACTATGACGAATATGTTTTGGGAGGAAATCCACTTTCGACAGACACTGACGGAGATTGCATCCTCGACCAAATTGAAGTCGCTTGGGCTCAAACAACCGCATTAGATCCAGGAGTGGCTGATGTTTCACCAAAAGATGCCATCAATATGGCTGATGCAGATGGTGACGGTATCAATGAAGC
>JAKMFY010000250.1 GCA_022425185.1 Candidatus Poseidoniaceae archaeon
TCATTAGATGTACCAAGACATCCACTAAACGAAATGCTTACCATCAACAATGAAACAATCAGATGAAATTTCAATTCAATCCCTCCAGAGCATTGATGAGGTTATGGCATCTATCAACGACTTCAAGTGGGTTACTTGCTAGGACGTAGAGTGATGGTTCCCAACCGAAATCTCCAATGTCAAGAATGGCATCAATAGCACCTTCTATGTTCTCAATGCCATCTCTATCACCGTCAGCAAGTTTCCATCCTAAGTGATCACAAGCGTCTCGAACAGCATCGATGTCTGTCCCTTCATGATCACCGGGTGGCCGAATGTTGATGATTGAATTCTTACTATCATCTATATTGCGGACATCCAACAAGAGGCCTGCGAGAGTTTTGGATGAACCAAATTCGGGCCTGCTGTGTGTCCTCAAAACATTACCCACTGCAGTAACTTTCCCAGGGATGGAGGCGACATCCTCAGTAGAAGATGCATCATCCATGCATGATGCTATATTCAATCCAACTTGAGGAATGACAGGTAGTATTAATTTAGAATCGAGTCGACTAATCGCCCATTCAAGGCGTCGAATCATGGCTTGTTCTTTTTGATTTGCTTCCAAGTCCATACCGGTAAATGTTTTGTCATATCTGAGAACTTGGTTGTTTCCAAACTGAAACTCAATGACGAATCGTTGGCGTAGAAGGGATTCATCTGGACCGATCGAAATCAAGCCTGATGCGATTTCTTTTGCCCATCCATCGACTGTGAGGGCATCAGCAGAACCGGGTAATTCCAGAATAGGCTTTTGGTATTGTCGAGAAACAGTACTTTGAGTCGTACCAAGAGTAGACGCTATGTCCATTTGAGACCATCCTTGGGAACGTAATTCTCGTGATAATTGCATGTGTAAACGATTTAGCCATTTGTCTCCGGTCTCGCCAAGCATATTGTTACGAAAGGACTCGGGTTATTCAATCTATTTATCGAATAATGCATAATGCATAAGTTGTTGTGTATAGGAATTAGATAGGGACGTTCAAAGACCCCATTGGACAGCAAAGGAAACATGGGCGCTGAGGCTTTTTTGGATGACGTGCTAAATCGGGTTAAAGAGTTCCTAAATGTTTCTCAGGAGACCGATATTATTCGAAACGGGTTACCGCATGGTTCCCTTCGAAGGATAACCGATCTGAAACTTCCTCTGGAAGGGCACGGGTTACAATCAGCTCTTGATGACATCGATTCAGTGCTTCGTCATTCAGTCCACACAACTGCTCCAGGTTTCATGAATCCGTTGTGGGGTGGTTTATCAATTGCTTCGATTGCAGGCGAATTGGTCACTGCGGCTACGAATACTGCGATGTATACTTATGAAATTGCGCCTATTGCAACATTGATTGAATCGACTATTCTTACTCGAATGGGAGAACTTGCAGGATTTTCTACATCGAAAGGCACAATGACAACTGGCGGGTCGAACGGTAATCTGCTGGGTTTACTTTGCGCAAGGCAGTCAATGGACTCAAAATCATCATCTCTTGGATTCGATGGACGTAATTCAGTTGTGTTTGTCTCTGAAGAGGCGCATTATTCGTATAGCATAGCCGCTAATGTAATAGGCATAGGTTTTATGAATTTAATCAAAGTCCGATGTGATGAGGATGGAAGAATGCTTCCAGACTCTCTTGAGGAAGAAATTGAAAGGGCATTAGAAGCCGGACAACGTCCGTTTGCAGTTCTTGCAACAAGTGGTACGACAGTCAGGGGTTCATTCGATCCACTGCGCCCCCTTGCGGAAATATCTCATCGATTTAATCTCTGGATGCACGTCGATGCTGCTTGGGGAGGCGCTTGTTTGCTCTCGAACCAATATCGTTCCCTGATGGATGGATTGGAACTTGCTGACAGTTTTTGTTGGGATGCTCACAAGCTGATGGGTATACCACTCATCTGTTCGGCCTTTATTGTCAAGGACGCAGCAATTCTAAGGCAGGTTTGTTCTACAGGTACTGAGGCTCACTATTTGTATCACGGGGAATCTGAAGATGTCGATCTCGGACGTTATTCTCTGCAATGTGGTCGCAGAAATGATGCACTGAAACTTTGGTTGGCATGGCGGGAGATAGGAGATGCAGGTTGGGCTTCCATGGTCGATCGATTCATGGAACTTGCAACATATCTTGAACTCAATGTTGAGAAGACACCGGAATTAGAGATGGTCTCATCTCGAATGTGGACAAACGTGTGTTTCCGCTACGTGGGAGACACTGCACCAGAAGATCTCAATGAACTTAATGCTGAATTACGAGATCGGTTGTTACAAGACGGTCGATTCATGGTTAGTAAAAGCACAATTAAGGGACAAATCATTCTCCGTTCGGTTATCTCAAATAATCAGATTTCAGAACAGAGTCTCGATTCTTATCTTGCACGGGTTGTTGAATTGGGAAGAGATATTGAGAGAGGACTTCCCTCTCAGTGAGTGGGATGACGAAACCTTGAGAAGTAGAATGGAGTCGAGTAGATATGAGTAATGCTGAACCTGTGAGGACCGCTCTTTTTGAAGAACACAAATCGATGGGTGGTAACCTCGTTGATTTTCACGGTTTCGAATTGCCAATTTGGTATTCCAACATCAAGTCTGAACACATTGCGACTCGAGAAGGTGCTGGAATCTTCGACGTATCACACATGGGAACCTTCCGTTTCTCAGGGGACAGAGTATTGGAATGGCTTGAATCATGCGCTACTCAAGATGTTACTTCAGTACCTCCTGGTCGATGTGCCTATACGCATTTTCTAGATCATGATGGATTTATCATTGACGATATGATTTTTGCAGTTGTTTCTGAAACAGAAGTACTTGGGGTTCCAAACGCATCTATGATCGACGTGATGTGGAATTGGTTCCATCAGCAAAACCCCGATGGAATGGGCGTGCGTCTCGAAAATCTCTCACCAGAAATATCGATCATCGCTCTTCAAGGTCCTAGAAGCAAGGATATCCTCGACACAGCATTTGGTGAAGGACAACACGTAGGTCGCTTCCGCTGGGGTTCAGTTTCAGAGAATAATCTAGGTGTCACTGGATGGATTCAAGGAACTGGTTATACAGGAGAAGCAGGTTACGAAATCTTTGTCCCTAACGAAGACGTTGTTACTGTATGGAGAGCACTTTCAGCAGCAGGAGCAACTCCTGTTGGGTTGGGTGCGAGAGATACTCTACGCTTAGAAAAGGGGTATCTTCTCTCAGGAGTTGACTTCCTTTGGCCTGGATTGGATGATGGTTCTCATTCATTCCTAGCAAGAGACTCTTGGGAAACAAACGTGCCGTTTGGCTTAGATCTCAACCATGAATTTATTGGTAAAGCTCGCGTTGTTTCTCATTCAGATTCTGACGCTCGTTGGTGGGGTATCAAGTATGTTGAGCGGGGACCACTTCCTCGGCCTGGTAAAGGCGTTACAACATTAGATGGAACTGTGATTGGAGAACTTACCTCTGGAGCACCTTCACCTTCATTGGGTAATACCGGAATTGGAATCGGTTATATTTCTGGGGTAAAAGAGGGCGATGAAGTCCTTATTGCAGCCAGTCCAAGGTCCTCTGTTAAGGCCATCATCGTCCGACCTCCATTCCTTTGAATCGGTTTGGAAATCCTGATGGCTCAATGACGAATATTATGAGCGCTACGCGATTGGTACGGTACACCTGCGGAGGTGCTTTTCAATGGTTGACCAACTACCGAATCTAGGACGAGAAAAAGAAATGCTTCAAGAAATGGGTTTCGACTCCATTGATGCTTTATTCGCTGATGTTCCAATGGGCGTCCGCATGAACGAGGATTTGCCACTCCCTGATGCGCAAAGTGAGGAAGAACTTCTTGCCGATGCAAGGCGACTACTTGGCTCAAATGTGGCTCTCGGAGATAAGGTGTCCTTCTTGGGTGCTGGCTTGTATCGTAATTTCGTTCCATCATGTGTATTTCAACTAATTACCCGTGGAGAATTCCTTACGTCTTACACTCCATATCAACCTGAAGTCTCTCAGGGAATGTTGCAGGCAATGTGGGAATTCCAATCCTTGATTTCAGAATTGATTGCCATGCCAGTGACAAACCTTTCTCTCTATGACGGTTCAACTGCAGCGGCTGAAGCGATTACCTGTGCGGTTCGTGTCCATAATCGAAAAGCAGAACAGAAGAATACAGTGTACATCTCAGAACTTACTCCTCCTGATCGTTGTTCAGTCATACACAACTACTGCCAAGGTGCTGGAATTGAAATAAAGAAACTTCGTCATCATGAGAATGGCCTCATCAATTTGGATGATGTAGCAAATGCGGCAGGATCCTGTGCTGTCTACGTCGAACAACCAAATCCTCTCGGTATCATCGATGGGGGTTATACTGCTCTCAAGGAGATTATAGGAGAACATACCGCACTCATTGTCGCAATCCAACCTATCTCTTTGGGTCTTGTCGAAGCACCAGGTAATTATGGCGCCGATATTGTTGTTGGAGAAGGCCAACCTCTTGGAAGTCCGATAACAGCAGGAGGACCAATCTATGGAATCTTTGGATGTACGAAGGCATACCTGCGTCTTATGCCAGGTCGAATTGTAGGGCGAAGTATCGATGTTGATGGGAAAGAGGCATACTGTCTCACTCTCTCAACTCGT
>JAKMFY010000270.1 GCA_022425185.1 Candidatus Poseidoniaceae archaeon
GCTCGATACACGAACAACGAAATTCGCAAGGATACTCGTGAAAAGTTGATCACGCTCATCGATGATTTGCTTAAAACGAGCCCGGAACAAATGAAGCGGATCGCCTACGATGATTCTTACTTTGGATTGATTGGAACAATTGACACTCAGGAACGCACGAAACTTCTCAAAGAGGAAATCGCAATGCGTGATCTCGATGTAACTGAGGAATCAACTATGAGCGACCATCCATCTTCCGACCAAAAAGGTGTTATCAATGCTGAAGATGGACATGAATACCTCGAAATGCCTGCTCAAAGCGGAACATGGTTCATCAGAAACTCGAGTACTGGTGAATGGGATCGCTGGCAATAATCAGATAGGGCATGTTGAATGCCCGAATAATTTGTAGAATGGGCAAAAGCCAACTGCTGAAGTAAGCAGACTCCAGCATCCTAGCCCGAGTAGTAAAACGTCCCAATTGAAGCTGGAGGCGTATTCTACGCCCACCATTACAAAGCCTCCAAAAACACGGACCAGTCTATCGTTTGAACTTAGGTTCATGGGTATTCACTGTCATTAAATCTGTCCTGTACGGATATGAAGTCCTGTTTTATCTGTTTATTCCGCTATCAATCTTGAAACCCGACGCAATGTTCCATTTCGTTAGGTTCATATATGCCCTCGCTTTCGGAACTATGTAACCTCGGGTTAAGTAATGGTGAAACGATGACTGCAGATGATTGGGAAGAGAAAATGCTTGACCAACTTGAGAAGCTCTTGTCCAACATGGGAATGAACATGAATCGTGAACAACTCAGAGGTCTTCTAAAACAATTCAGATCTCAATTTGAAGCAATGGGAATTGATGAAGAACGCATCGCTAAGGGCGATGTGAACTTTAATTTTGACTTGAGTAATCTCAAGGACATGTTCCAGCCAGGTATGGATTTTGGTGAACTATTCAAGAACATGGGCGTTGATGTCCGTGTAGATACAGAGCCAGTGGAAATTAAAACGCCAGATAGTGATGAAGAAACTAATCTCACACTACCGGCTGACGACATCTACCTTGAAGGCTGGAACATGAGCGTAACCGTAGATTTTGCCAAGAAGGGCGAAATCGAACAAAATCAAGTCGAATTGAACCTCATCGATGGAGGCACACTTGTCGAAGTTCACAGAACAACACAACTTGCACCACTCGCTCGAATCGAACTTCCACATGCATGCGAAGATGTGGTTGACTTCACATTGAACAATGGTATTCTCGACATCACATTACGATTGATTCCTCCAGAGGAAGCACTCGCTGCCCTTCCGCCAGGCGAAGATGGCGACGATTCTATTCCCCAACAATCTGACATCACCATCGATGTTGCAAAAGACGATGATGATGATGACGATGATGGAGGAATACCCATTCTGTGAAAGGAGTTGAAGATATGAGCAAAGTAATTGGAATAGATTTAGGAACAACAAACAGCTGTGTAGCAACCATCGAAAACGGTGAACCAATCGTAATTGCGAACGCTGAGGGTGCAAGAACGACTCCTTCTGTCGTTGCATTCAGTAAAGACGGAGAACGACTTATCGGAATTACCGCAAAGCGACAAGCGGTAACGAACCCAGACCGAACCATGATCTCTGTCAAGAGACATATGGGGACTGACTGGAGTACTAAAGTTGATGATACAGAGTACACGCCTCAAGAAATCTCGGCATTTATTCTTCAAAAGTTGAAGGCAGATGCTGAGGCATATCTCGGTGTTGAAGTCAAGCAAGCTGTTATCACATGCCCAGCGTACTTCACAGACGCACAACGAAAGGCAACAAAAGATGCTGGGCGTATTGCAGGAATGGATGTTCTTCGAATCATCAACGAGCCTACCGCTGCAGCACTTGCTTATGGTGCTGACAAAGGAGATGACCAAACCATCCTTGTCTACGACTTGGGTGGAGGTACTTTCGACGTATCGGTTCTTGAAATTTACAATGTTGATGGCCAACCTCAAATCGAAGTAAAGGCTACTGCTGGAAACAATAAACTCGGTGGGGATGATTTCGATGACCGTGTCATTGAATGGCTCGTTAGCGAATTCAAGCGAGAAACTGGAATCGATCTATCCAAGGACAATCAAGCAATGAGCCGCCTAAAGGAGGCTGCTGAGAAAGCGAAGATTGAACTCTCTGGAACACAATCGTCTCAAATCAACCTTCCATTCATCACAATGAAGGACGGAAATCCAGAACACCTTGATATTACGCTCTCACGTGCCCGATTCGAGGATTTGATTGCAAAGCATATCGAAGACACAATGGCTCCAACCCGTCAAGCAATGAAAGATGCTGGTATGAAGAAGGGCGATGTGGACAAGGTCATCCTTGTCGGCGGTTCAACCCGTGTCCCTGCTGTACAAACTGCTATCGAAAACGAAACTGGAAAAGCACCTTACAAGGGAATTAATCCTGATGAAGCAGTTGCTATGGGTGCTGCACTTCAAGCAGGAATCATCGCTGGCGATGATGGCGTATCCGACATCCTTCTTCTCGATGTAACACCTCTAACACTCGGTATCGAGACCCTTGGCGGCGTTACAACAACAATGATCGAGCGAAACACAACAATCCCTGCTCGAAGAAGTGAAATCTTCTCAACTGCAAGCGATAATCAGCCTGCTGTAGAAATTCACGTCCTTCAGGGTGAACGAGAATTTGCTAAGGATAACACTACCCTTGGTCAATTCCATCTCTCAGATATACCACCTGCCCCTCGTGGAGTTCCTCAAGTTGAGGTTACCTTCGACATTGATGCAAACGGTATCGTTAACGTAAGCGCAAAAGACATGGGTACTGGAAAAGAACACTCAATCAAGATTGAATCTCAAACATCCTTGAGCGAAGAAGATATTCAGAGCAAGATTGCTGAAGCAGAAAACTTTGCAGAGGAAGACAAGCGCAGAAAGGCAAAGGTCGAATTACGAAACATGGCAGACCAAATCGTCTACCAAACTCGTCGTACTCTTGATGAAAATGAAGACAAACTCGATGCTGCTGATCTTGAGCCAGTTCGTGAAAAACTCACTGAACTTGAAGCCCTTGTCCAAGATGAAGAAGGAAAGCCAATCGATTATGATGCAATGGATGAAGCTACAATACAAGCTAAGGTCAAGGAAGTCGAGGAATCAATGCACGCAATCTCATCCAAACTCTATGAGGCTGCTGCTGCTGAAATGGCTGAATCTGAAAACAGTGAAGGAGATGGGAACATCAACGTCGAAAGCGACGATGTTGTTGATGCTGACTTCGAAGTTGTTGATGAAGAAGACTGAGCATCGGACTTATGTGCACGTCTAAGGTGGACCTGCTATGAGCGAAGTCCCTATCCTTGAGGAGACGGACCGAACCACGGGACGAGATGCCCTCCGTAAGAACATCCAGGCTGCAATCGCATTGGCTGGAGCAGTCCGCTCAACTCTTGGTCCGAAGGGTCTTGACAAACTCTTGGTCGATGATGAAGGCCGAAGTATGGTAACAAATGACGGAATCACTGTTCTTGAATCTGCGAAAGTTGAGCATCCAATCGCACACATGCTAATTTCAGCCAGTGCAACGCAAGACCAAACCGTTCGAGATGGGACCACAACAACAGTTCTTCTCGCTGCTGAATGGTTGCAAAATGCTTGGCATTTGGTCGTACAAGGCGTACATCCTGCTACGATTGCTCGAGGATATCGAATCGCTGAGGAATTTTGTCGAGATGCCATGTCAGAACTCAGCGTTGAAGCCTCAAAGGAACAAATTCTTGAAGCCACGAAGACATCTTTGGCTGGAAAATTGCACACGCAAATGCAATTGGTCATAGCGAACTGTGCTGTAACTGCTGCAGAAACCATCGCTATGGGATCGAAAGGAAAGATTGTTGCCGATCCAACCCGAGTCAAGGTCGTCACTCGAAGTGGGCCAATCATCGATGAATCAAACCTCATCACTGGACTCGCGCTTTCAAAGAAGCGTGCACATCGAGACATGCCCTCATCGCTTGGCCCAGGGTCAATTCTCTTGGTAGATGGTGGCTTGGAACTGCGCTCAATGAGTACCGATGTGAAACTCAATGTCACTTCAAGTAAAGTCCTTCAATCGTTTAGAGATGCTGAACATGAACGACTTCTCAAACAGGTTGAGAAATTGTCAGAATTGGGAATTAACGTCCTAGCCTGTCGAGAAGGTATCGATGATGCTATGCATTCTCACCTTGTCAAGGCAGGTATCCAAGCATTCCGGCGAGTTGCTAAGAGCGACTTGGAATTACTTGCAAGAGGGTGTGGAGCACTGCTTGTGCCAACAATTCATCAAGCTAGAGCGAACGATGTTGGAGTCTTCATCAAGAGCTACTGCGAACGATGGGGAGATTCAGAACAATGGATATTGGAAGCAGACGAGGGTGGTGCAACATTTGTTGCAACTGGAAGTACTGAAACCGTCGTCGGAGAAGTCGAGCGATGCTTTGCAGATGCCTTGGGTGTTGCTTGCAGATTGATGGAATCTCCCAAACTTGTTCCTGGCGGTGGTGCAACATACATCGCTTTAGCCCGCCGGCTTCGCAGGTTCGCAGAAACCGTACCAGGAAGAGAACAACTCGCTATCGAAGCCTTTGCTGATGGTTTGGAAGCAGTTCCTCGAGTGCTTGCTGAGAACGCTGGTATGGATCCAATCGATACACTTTTGCAAATTGTTTCGCTTCAATCAACACAAAATGATGATTCAATCGGACTAAACGTACTTACGAGAGTTCCGGAAAATATGTTTGAATGCCAAGTTGTTGAACCTTCTCGTGTTCTCGAACAAGCTATTTCTGGAGCATGTGAAGCCTCAGTAGCCGTATTACGAATTGATGATGTCCTCTGGGCACGGCAAGAAATCAGCGTCCCAACAGACGTGCAAGCTTCTCTTGACGGAACAGCTCCAGACCGAAGATGAACTCGATTTGAAGTTTTACAAATCATAACCACCCTATAAATATAGTAAATTCGGGGGTTAATCATGGTCAAAGTCGGGATTGACGATGTGGCAATTCATTTTCCACGCCTCTACATGGACATGCGAGACTTCGCAGAAATGAGAGGCGCAGACTATGGAAAATTGAACAAAGGACTCGGTTTAGAAGCAATGGCTATTCCAGATGTCCATGAAGATACAGCGACAATGGGTGCCATGGCAGTCATGCGTTTAATCGATCGGAATGGTCTTGATCCACGAACGATTGGAAGAATGTACCTCGGTACAGAATCTGCATTAGACGGTGCGAAACCAACTGCAACCTATATTCTCGATATGCTTACTCAACGTTATCAAGGTCGTTTTGGAGAAGATTGCTTTCGAAACTGCGACGTTGTCGATATGACATTTGCATGTATTGGAGCTGTTGACGCACTCCATACAACACTCGATTGGGCAGCACGCTCAACGCTGGAAGACGAGCGAGTTGGAGTTGTTATCTTCTCTGATAATGCAAAATATGATCTTGAATCAAGTGGAGAATATACACAGGGTGCTGGCGGTGGAGCACTTCTTGTCCGTCAGAATCCAAGACTCCTCGAAATACCAGATTGCTGGGGCGTTTCAACAACTCCAGTTCATGATTTCTTTAAGCCACGACGAAACGTTAGTCTACGAAGCGTCATTACAAACGTTATGCAACTCGCCCAAGAGACTGGACAGTCCCTCAAGAATGGAATTGTAGAGAGAATGGTCAAGCACCTTCCTGAATCAACGGTTCGCAGACTGGGTATCTTTGCTCACGGTGAAGAATCCGTCAATGTCCATCGAGATGAACCAGTCTTTGATGGTCAATTCTCCAACCGATGTTACCAACAGGCTGTACGTCAAGCGTTTTACAACTTTAGTGAACGAGCAATAAAACAAAAGCGATGGGACCCTGAACTCGATACCCGTTTCACCCAACAATGGTCTCGTATCATTATGCACTTGCCGTATGCTTTCCAAGCAAAACGAATGTTTCCTGATGTCTTCCGACACGATCGAATCAACACAGACATGTGGCCAAAGGTTGTTGAGCAGATTGGAGAACAACCTGCAAAACCAAGTCTTGATGATCCTGAAGCCCTCATTGCATGGGAAAAAGAAATGGATGGCTATCGAAGAGCGATTTCGAAAACTCCAGAATACCTTCAATTCCATAAAGAGCGAATTGAGAAAGGTCAGCGCGCTTCAAGTCTAATTGGAAATCAATACACTGGATCTATTTTCCTCGCTCTTATGTCAACATTTGAATCTGATCTCGAAGAAAACTCGAATCTAGAGGGAGAGTTGTTCGGACTCTGTGGATATGGCTCAGGAGCGAAAGCCAAGGTCTTCGAAGGTAAGGTTGCTCCAAAGTGGCGAGAGGTTGTTGCCCGTTGGCAACTCTTCGAACGTCTTGCTGGACGTGTCGCAATTGACGAAATCACCTATGAGAATTTACACAAGGGCTTGCAAGAGAACAGTGTTGTACCTCCACGTGGTGAATTCGCTCTGGTAAACATTAGCGAAGAAGGAAACGATGAAGGTGCTCGCACCTACAAATGGATTTCACAATAAAAAGAAATCAACTTTTCTCTGAGAGGCCATCGAGCATTGCCTTCACAATTGCATCAAGGCCGTAGTTTGGTGACCAATTCCATTCTTCCTTTGCGACAGAACCGTCAATGGAATCTGGCCATGAATCAGCATATTTTTGGCGAATATCTGGAGCGAAATCGCACTTGAAACCGTCTACTTCCTTGGAAATTGCATCCGCTAATTCTTTAGCGGTAAAAGAATGGCAATCGATGTTGTACCCTGCTTTTGATGGTCCAAGTGTGTCACTTTGCGCATCCATTAACATCAGAGTTGCCTTGATGGCATCGTCCATGTACAACATTGGCAGTCGTGTATCAGGACGAACAAAGCATTCGTAGTAACCGTGATTGATTGCAGCTTCGAAAATCTCCACAGCGTAATCTGTGGTCCCCCCACCTGCAGGCGCCTTGTATGAAATAAGCCCAGGATAACGAATTCCACGAACGTCAATTCCATAGTTATCCCCGTATTCCTGAGCAAGGGATTCTCCACTTACCTTTGTCTCTCCATATACGGTCGTCGGATTCAGATCTGTAATCTGTGGAGCATGTTTTGGTGCGTCTGGACCAAAAACTGCTATCGAAGAAGGGGAAAAGACTCGAAGTGAGCACTCCTTTGCAGCCTCGAAGACTGAGATCGTACCTCCAACGTTCACCTTTCGGCAGAGTTCAGGGTTTTTTTCCCCAGTAGCGGAAAGCAATGCTGCTAAGTGGTAAACAGTCCCTACACCCTCGTCATTACACAATTGGATGATCGAATCAGTATCCAAAACATCTAGAGTCACATAGGGGCCTTGGCTGGTCGTCATCTGATCCTGAATACTGCGGATATCAGAAGCAATTACAGATGATGCACCATGTTTATCTCGCAAAGCCTCGACGAGTTCAGTACCAATCTGGCCTAATGCTCCAGTGACCAGAATTTTTTCCCCCGTAGCACCCGACATAGTTCATCTCCTTAGCCAATATTGATATGGTATGCGCGACGGCCTAAAAGCCCGTTGATAGAGTTGAAGTACGTAATTGTCAGCGGTGGAGTGCTCAGTGGATTGGGCAAAGGTGTCACTGCTAGTAGCATTGGCGTCCTCATGAAAAGCGCCGGACTGCGAGTTACTTCTATCAAAATAGATCCTTATCTGAACAGCGATGCTGGAACAATGAGCCCCTTTGAACACGGCGAAGTCTTTGTTCTGGACGACGGCGGCGAGGTTGATTTGGATCTTGGCAACTATGAGCGATTCCTCGACCTCAACCTTGCCCGTGATAATAATCTCACAACTGGAAAAATTTACTCGAAAGTCATTGAAGCAGAGCGTCGAGGCGACTATCTTGGCAAGACTGTTCAAGTGATACCTCATGTTACCGATGCCGTACAAGATTGGATTGAAGATGTTGCAAAGCGTCCTGCAGATGGAAGTGATGTTTCTCCAGACGTATGCATTGTTGAACTAGGTGGTACTGTTGGCGATATTGAAAGTGCCCCGTACTTGGAAGCATTACGCCAATTTCAATTCCGTGCTGGTAGAGAGAACGTTATCTTCGTTCACGTTTCACTCGTCCCAGTCATGGGGCCTGTCGGAGAACAGAAGACAAAGCCTACACAACACACTGTCAAGGAATTGATGGGATTAGGAATCACTCCAGATGTTCTTGTTTGCCGTTCAAGTAAGCCATTAACTCAAGAGACAAGAGACAAACTCGCTGCATTCTGTCATGTGGATTCTAAAGCTGTTTTCTCAACACACGATGTCCCCAACATCTACCATGTACCTTTGATGCTTGAAGAGCAGGGCTTCTGTAACATTCTCGATATTGATTGCAATAAAACTGAGATTCTTTCCGATTGGAAGAAGATGGCACATCATCTTGACCAACTGGAACAAGAAGTTCACATTGCAATGGTTGGGAAGTATACTGGCCTTTCTGATGCGTATTTGTCTGTCATCAAAT
>JAKMFY010000005.1 GCA_022425185.1 Candidatus Poseidoniaceae archaeon
CGTTTCCATAGTCGACTGATTGAAGGCCTTGACTAAAGCCCGTAGTATTGATGAAGTCCAGATAGATAATTTCCCGAACAATGTGTGGATAGTTCACTTTACTATTTGTTCCGTCAGGAAATGTGCCGACCTTTTCAACCACCCATATAGAGACATTGAATGAAGAGTTCGTTGACTGTTTGATACTCCATGAAGCAGTTCCGGAATTTGTTCCAGTCGGCGTCCAAGCGAAGGTAACAAAACCAGTTCCAAGGTTAAGCGATTTTGCTGCTTGTTCTGTATAATCGGCTTCTAAAGAAGTTCCGACAGGGACATTCCCAGATATCGCATAGGTCCCATTAAATCCTACAATTGGTGGCTTCCAAGGCAGATACGGGTCGTAGCGATCTCGGAATTGAGCATCTACTGCTTCTGAACCAAGTGGGTCCTCAGGATCGCTGATATTCCTATGAATAGAATAGATTTGCATATTTGAATTGAAAGCTACGTTTTCAAGAGCATCCTCAACGACCAAACACTGGCCACACCATGTAGCAGTATAATCTTCAGCGATGGTAGGAAGATTACCCAATGAACTGTTCAAAATAACGCTCTCGTTTGCAAGACCATAAAGCCCCCCAAACAACATTCCAGAATCGAGTTCTTCTACTTCAGCGGCTTTTGCAGGGCCGAGAATAGATAAAGCAAAGATAATTGCTAAGACAGTCACCTTGACACGAGCCATGATTTAAGCAAGCCATTCTCCTTAAAGAGGCAGCGTATAAGAGCATCAGACCTACAAGTCGAATGCTCCATTATCATAGATTTGGCCTGCATCGATAGAACGAATCAGTTTCCCCAGTCGAGATTTGACGGCATTTCTGGTCTTGTCAGCAGCGCTGGCTATTGCAGTCAATCTATTCTCAGCGACGCCCATTTTCATGCATGTTATTTGGAAAAGCATTGAACACAAAATTCGTGCAGGAACGTTTGGGACAGGGGAATCTCCAATGGTTGGTTCGCCCAACTTGAAGAGTCTTTGATTCAAATCCTCCATCAGTTCATCCTGAACTTCCTTTTCCAAATCGGCAACAACATTTCTCAATCGCTGCTTCATGATTCTGATTTCCTCAGCTCTATTCGCAAGCGCAATTTCTCTTCTTTTCTTTGCAGGAGCCATGAGCTTCTTTCCATCTATCTCCACCTTCTCACAGATTGAAAAGTACTTCTCGATGATCTTTGATGCATCGATAACCTGTTTCATTGAAATTCCAGTATTCTCGAGCATAGCAGCCCAGTCGATACTCATTCCTCCACGTCTATTTTGGTAAACACGGAGGCAACCAAGGGCTAGCAACTTCTCGTTATGATGGGTATCTGCACCTCTTGTCTTCATTCGGCAAATAGAGTTCTTTGGAAGAATAACCTCTTCTCCTCCAGCGACCCTCTTCATTTCAGCCAGAATTGCCTCATCTTCGATAGGTAGTGTGGCACGGGTAATAGCTTCCTTGGCTTTCATTGCGTTCTCAGTTCCGCTGAGTCTAACAGCAGCATCCATTGTAGCCTGGACCATTGGGTGGCAATCCTTAGCATCACGTGAGCTGATGTTGCGAAGAACCTTCCACTTGCCCTTTGCTTCTTTTTGAGTTCCGATGTAGGACCCCAAACCGTTGCCCTTATTACCGGTCTTGATTTTGGTAACTCTGGTGGTCGGAGTGTTGAAACTGTTCTCTCCCCAGATGGCACTACCATTGTCATTTTGGCTGTTGGAGACTTGGTGTTCAGCCACCAGTCCACATTCTTCGCACACAAGTTCTCCTCGTGCATTGTTCATTTTCATGTCGTTACTTCCGCATTCTTCGCATTTTTCAGTCATTATATCACCTTCTTCTTCCTTTTCCCTGTAACAAGATTCCAACAAACAAGCCTGTGAATCAGGCCATTCGGAGTAATTTGGGTTAGCAGGATTACATCTATGTCCTGCATCCTTTTTAAACACTCGCATTCATGAGGCAATCAAAGCATAACAAGAATTATTCTTGTTTCATATCTTTACACTTTGACTAGGCGGAAATGGAAATGAAAATTCTCAAGAAAGACCAAAAATAACATATTCAAACGAGTTTCCTTTTATACCCTCGGGATTCTTGTAGAGAACTGGGGGAGAAATATGACACAGAACGTTACTGTTGAAGCATGCTCTCCTTCGACGCTTGTGCCGCAATGGCTTCTACAACATCTTGAGGGTGGCTCCAATGACATTCTTGTTATCTATCCCAATGAATCCGTTCGGGAGAATATCATGAAGCATATTACTGCCGCTCGGGGAGCCATTGATTCGAGTCGTCATACAACACTAAAACGGCTCTGTACATCCTTGCAAATGGACTTCCGTTTCCCAGTAATAATTCCAAGATCTACAATGGGGATTGTTCAAGTTCACAAGAAATTTTCAGACGCAGCTTCTGAATTCAGATTCCCAAGAATGCATCCAGACGCTTCAAGGACATGGTCTCTATCCAAGACTGAACGGTTGCTTCAACTCCATCGATTCTCTACGATGCACGGAATACTTCGAAAATGGGAAGATGACCCAGGAGTGACTGAGGCAGACCGTCTTCTTTCCACTTTTAGAGATTCCAATCTTCTTCATGAACACCAAGTTATGGAAGAGTTAACAAACGCTCTTTTGCAAACGGATACTCCGATCCCATATTCATTAACAGCGGTGAAAGGGATTGTTCTACTCAACCATCCCCCGGATTTCCATAGTAGCGAAAAGCAATTCTTCACTGCTTTAGCAACAAGGATTCCAATCCACCATCTATCTGTGCAAGGTTCTTTTCGACTCGGCTTACATGGAGCTTATATTGATGATGAAATTCAGTACGTTAAGTCCGAGGAAGAATTACCGGATTGGATTCCAGCACATCCTGTCATGACCTCACCTGAACAAGAAAATAGAACCGAAGGAATCCACCTCGTATCCTTTGATCAGTCTTCACAAGTTCTCGACGCCGCCCTATCTGCTATTCGCCTCTATCGACAGCATTACTCGGGTAAGATACTGGTTGTTGATGCCGATCAAAACCGGCAAAGCGTTTGGAAACGCAGACTTCAACAGATCGGTCTCGATTGTGATGCGGGTTCAGAAACAGTTGGTTCTACCTCAGCAGTTCAAGCAGTACTTCGTTTCCTTTCAATCGCAGAAGGCCAAGACGCTTGGTCTGGCAATAAGTTGTTTGACATTGTACAATCTCAAGCATTTCCCATCATTGAAAATCTCTTTTCTAATCTTTCTCACCCGATAAATGAAGATTGGAGGCCACGGCCAAATCTGGATATATTGGAAAATATAGGGAGAAGTTTCCATGTGATCGGTGGCAATGGTGCACTTTTCCGTTGGCTTGGTTCGTTATCAGTCGCTACACCAACTTCTTCTGAATCTTATCGAAGAAAGGCCGAAGAACAGGCCATAGAAGAAACAAGGTGGTGGCT
>JAKMFY010000036.1 GCA_022425185.1 Candidatus Poseidoniaceae archaeon
TTAGAGAGGAGTGTACGCATGGTGGAGTCATGGGATTGATTCGTGCAGCGACCATCACTCTTCTGCTCCTTCTTACTCCGCTTACATATCTTGCATCAGCGGAAGATGTGCCGAGTGTGACAATCACCACTGATTGGACAAGCACGTCTTCTCTAACGAACGAGCATGCATATGTTCTGACGTTTGGAGACTCGTCGTCGCACGACTACGATGTCTCCGTATCCCACTTACGCTCTGGTATCGATTTAGCACCATCAATTCAAACAACGTTTCTTGATGAAACCTCAACATTAACGGCTCGCATTGTCCTTGATACAATTGTAGCATGGAACGATTCAATCACCATTTCAGTGACCATTAATGGGCACAATGGAATTGCATTGTCCTCTTCTGTGAACGAGCAACGAACCTTTACTGTCGGGTCATGGAACCAGCCTATGGCTGATCACGAGGTAACAACCACATCATCTTGGTCTTTAGAACAAAATTACGAGACTGAAGAAGGGAACCAAACATTCGTTTTGTTGTTTGAAGGGAATGGATGGCAACAGCGAATTAACGAGGTACTCGAGTCCTATGAACTCGGAAATGGAACGCTTCAAACAACTGAAATCACAAATAATTCCACAACCGTACTCGACTTGAACTTCGAATCATTTTGGAAAAATGAAACAGTCGTATCAGGTGAATTGACCTCTCAAGTTATCGAAGCTCGAGGGAGTGGCGGTATTCTTCTGCAAACAAATGAGGATGGTATAATTTCAAGCATTAATGCAACAGTAGTTGATGCTCTTCTCAATCGATCAAACCTTGACAACACTGTTTCCGAACGACTTCGACTCGAAGCGTTTGGTACCTTGATGGTTGAAGGTGAAGATGATGACGGAGATTTGTATGTTGATGGCGATATTAGTCTTTTATTGCTTGAAACGAACGATGTTGACGGCGTCCGTGTCTTGCAACATACTCAAATCGAAGCTACAGCAGATTTCGTTCTTGTAGACGAAGGAACTCGATTGGACCTGGATCTCAAACAATTCGAGACAGTCGAACGATGGGAAAACGGTGTTCGAGTTGAGCATTTAGAGCATCTTCGTGGAGATGGAACCTTTGGCTTCGAGGATCAGGATGAAAATGCAACGATGATCGTCAACGGTTCAGTTTACAACTTCAATACAAAGGTTGTCGATGGAATCACCTACATCGACGATTTGCACGTTGATGGGACACTTTCAGGTGATGTTCAAGGCACATTTGGAGTGGTTCAATCGATTGAACAAACAGGTACTCAAATGAATCACACAATGGTTCTTCATGATGTCAACGTGATTCACAACGAAGTTTGGTTCAATGTAACAGGTGTAGGTGGAAGTAACTTCTTTGGTGGCTCAGGCGCAGGTGCCTATTACAACGATTCTTACATCTATCAGGCAACCCATTCCGATTGGGAAAACCGAACTGTGCGTCTTGTTTGGACAGAGACAGGTCCAGACTCTTCGAATGGAGATGAACGTCCGGAACGAAGCCCAATCGAAACCGATGCAACTCCTCCAGAAGCAGAGAATGCCTTGGGCAATATTTCCGTTGGACGAGAAGCGGGCTTTGCCCCAATCCCTGTTCACACAGGAGATGTCGTTCGATTGCTCGAACAAGATGGAATCGTTCTTACTATTACTGCTGGTAATGAAGCGATTGAACCAAGAGATGCAAAGAATCTCAGCGTCATCCAATGGACCGGCGCTTACAGTGATGGTGTATCGGGAACAGCCTCAGGTTCAATTGTCAATCAGGGCCCGCTCTCAGGACTCCTTGCAAGCACTTCACGTTCGTTTGAAATCCCATTCGGTGATGATGACGAAATCGCTTTCCTCAATGAATCTCAAGCAGTTGATGTCATTCTCTCTCCGAGTATTGTTTCCGCAGATGACAATTCGGCTCCAGTCATAGTCGATATTTCTCTCTCAGAAGGATTGGTCTTTGGAGAAGGCGCTAAAGCGGCACACCTTGTCGCTACAATCGATGATGATGATTGGAATGTTGTTGGTGTAACAGTCGACCTTTCATCACTCGGCCTAGGCATCGTCAACATGAACGACCGTGGTCTTGATGGGGACCAAACAATCGGTGATAACAAATGGACAACGATGGTTTCAGTTATTGGTTTACAGGTCGGTGAAATAAACATCACTGCCCAAGCGATTGATGAATGGTTTGAAAGCGATTCCCTCTCGACCACGATCACTGTTGAAAACCAAGCTCCTCGAATACTCAGCGCAACAATTTCACCGAACGAAGTCATTCGTGGTGGAGCGACATTAATGACAATAGAAGCACTTGATTATCATGGTGTGGCATCAGTCAGCGTTGATTTGCGTGTCTACGGTGGAGAGGAAATCGCATGCCAGAAGATGGAATTGTGGATGTGTGAATTGATTCTTCCTTTCGGGATGGCTCCCGGGGTACGTTCCATCAGCGTTCGACTTACGGATGACCTCGGAGCGACAATACTCGTTAGTAAAACGCAGGCTTCAGAACATCATTTCCAACCGAGTTCAACGGATTTAGACTTGGCCGTCACGGTTGAAAATACGCCGCCTACACTTTCTTTGGTCACGACCGATGCTCTCATCAGAGAGAATCTTAATTCTGAACAGGCCATTGAAATCAATGTCGAAGATGCAGATGGGATACTCTTAGTTCGAGCAGATTTGGGGATTCTTAAACCGATCAGCCAAACTCAAACATGGGTGACATTGTACGATAACGGGCAAGGCCTCGACCGTGTCGCTGGTGATGGAATTTACACAGCAGTAGCGTCTGTCAGATCCTCCACCCCGTTAAGCTTCCATGAAATCAAGATACAGGCTTCTGATTCATATGGCGAAGCAACACAACCTACATCGTTTGATGTGATAGTTTCAGAGTCTGAAGATGAGAACCTACTCGGTGATGGCGATGGACTGCCAATTACATTAATTGCAATAATTGTGGCGATTGGAGCACTCGGGGCTGCTGCGTTTGTGATGCTTCGGCAGCGTAATCCTCCGGAGAAAGGCCAAGACAGATTTGGGTTCCAATAATCTTCGATTTTGTTGAGCATCAGATTCCTCCGACAATCGTTTATACCCCTGCTTAGTGGGTTGGTTACTACCTGCGAGCGTAGTGTAGTGGTTATCACCGAGCGTTGCCAACGCTTGAACCCGGGTTCGAGTCCCGGCGCTCGCACCAAAATCAGATTGAACAGATTTTACATAGTCGTGGTTTGATAGGATAAACATGTCAGAGCCTCGTGTTGTATTTGTGGGCAGAAAACCATCCTATGCCTACGTCAAGGCAGTGGTTATGGCAATGGAAGAAGGGCACCGTCACATCAGACTTCAAGCACGTGGATCTGCAATTAGTCGGGCTGTAGATGTTGCAGAAATATGCCGGAGAAGACACGGAATCACTGCATCACGTCTCCCACAATTAATTGAAATAGACTCTATCGAAACATCTTCTGTTGAATTAAAAGGTGATGATGAGCGAATGAAAACTGTGAGCAGTATCGCTATCGACATTCTCGGTGAAGGCGATATGGTTGATGAAGAAGAGTAATTACTCAAGTAATTTCAAACGCTTCTCGATTTCCTTTGCAGTTTCCTCAAACACTGAAAGTGACTGACCTACAGGGTCGTCTAACCCCCAATCTTGATCGATCCTCATTGCAGGACATGATACACCACATCCCATCGAAATCACCATGTCGAAATCTTCCGCATTAAACAAATCAACAGATTTAGGATTGAGTGTACTTGTATCAATTCCTTTTGCAGCAAGAATCGTAAGTGCATGTGCAGAAACTTCGCGAGCAGGATGAGTTCCTGCACTTGCAGCCTCGTGACCGAGATGTCGAGCAATACCTTCTGCCATTTGGGAACGGCATGAGTTTCCTACACAGACAAACAAGAGACGCATGTACCTTTCAAACGACACATCAATATTGAACTCTTCTCAATAGTGAGTCTCTTGAACTTCGACCTCATAGTGGGTTCCATGCAGCCAGAAGTGCGCCGAACGGTTCTTTTCTCTGCTGGAATATTTGCATGCCTTTTCGTCGCTCATATCATTGCTGCAGCCAACGATGCAGATGTACTCTTTCGGATCATAGCAACTATCATTACAATCCAGACTCTTTTCCTGGGGGGTACATTTCTTCTCTTTCATGTTCATTCGAGTCAAGCCATACGTAGAGATGCTTTCCAAATTGGGGCGTTCATTTCTCTCCCACTCTCCTTTGGTTTGGGTTGGGCATACGCTGGTATGCAGTTGAGTCCTACGATTCTGATTTTCCCATTGTTAGCCATTGTAACGCATTTCCTTCTTTGGTACGTCCTGCAAAGCAAAAGCGTGATTTGAAAAAGCCCACCCACGTGCTACACCTATGTCGGATTCCCCCGTATCAATGCATACACCTGGAAATGAACCTGCAGAAAAGGCCCCAAGTGCTGCTGATCCTGCTCAACAAAAGCAAATGGAACAAGCTTATGCTCAAATGAAGCGTAAGATGTCGATGGCAGAAATTGGAAGGAAAATCAAACACAAGATCATGGTTCTTTCAGGAAAAGGTGGCGTTGGAAAATCAACTGTATCGACTGGACTCGCAGTAGCGCTTGCACAACAAGGCCACAAAGTAGGAATCTTGGACATCGATATCACTGGACCAAATGTGCCGAAGATGATGGGCCTTGATGGTCGAAAACTTCACGTTGAAGGTGGCCGCATTCATCCTGCACAAGGACATCTTGGAGTCAAGGTCATTTCTATGGCATTCCTTCTCGAGGACGAAGACACACCTGTTGTTTGGAGAGGACCGATTAAACTCGGAGCGATTCAACAATTTATTGGCGATGTCGAATGGGGCGAATTGGATTATCTGATCATTGATTTCCCACCGGGTACATCTGATGAGCCATTGACTGTAGCACAATCCCTTCCAGATATTGATGGAATGGTCATCGTTACAACACCTCAAGATGTAGCATTACTCGACAGCAGGAAGTCCATATCATTCGCTTCTTCATTGAAAGTTCCTGTATTGGGAGTTGTTGAAAACATGAGCGGGTACACAATCCATGGCAAAGGAACACCTGGTTCATC
>JAKMFY010000038.1 GCA_022425185.1 Candidatus Poseidoniaceae archaeon
TCGTAGGGGAGCACTCGCTGCAGGATTAGCCGTCCTCTTTGAATTCCTTATCGATGATGGTCAACCGTGGGGTTACGGGCTTGTTGCGGGTATGCTCACACTTTGGGCAATCTATGGGGTCTATCGGACAATTGTTCAAGCAAGAGCACCACAACAATACACCGATCTCGTGTGAGATGTTCGACCATGTCGGTTCTCCTCGAATCTGACACAGACACCTCACTCCAAAGCCATCTTGATGAACTGGCACTACGTACAACAATATTTTTCATCAGCGTTTCCTTGATGTCACTTATTTGGTACACGATGATAGATTCCACACTTGCCTACCTTATGGGGATTTTACAGCCGTGTTCTGAATCGTGCTTGAATATCTACGAGCCTGCTCAGTGGAGTGTTGTTCGTTGGATGGCTTCGCTGCTACTGGGCATCTTTTCTTGCCTACCCCTTCTTTTGTATCAGATGCATCAATTTGCTAAACCTGGCCTACTCCCATCAGAATTTAATGCGCTTCGACGGTGGTCATGGAGTTCTGTCCTCTTTACATTCTTTCTTGCAGCCTTGTTGATCTTCGAAGTATTTCCAATAATCTACGCCAAAGGCCACGCAAACCACATCGCAGTAGGTCTTGAGGCGCAATACAGTGCCGTAGAACTCCTGCTTATTCTCCTATCGACCCTTTGGATACTTTTGGTATTCCTCATCGCTTGGAGCTCAATTGTTATTCTTGGAATCATGGGCCTCCTTCACCAAGAAACTGCAGACCTTTGGCGCATCAGAATTTATGGAATGGGTTCAATGCTTCTTGTACTCTCAATTCCCGACCAAATGCAATCTGCAACATTACCTGTCTTGGTTCTACTCTGGACCGGAGGGGAGGTATTGGGAATTCGATGGTTTTCAAAACAAATGGACACATATGGACGCGCAGTGCCACGATTTGATTCAGAAGGTAGGCGAAGGAACATTGCGATCTTGGACTGTTCCTGCTCGGGAGCGAATGAATATCATGGTTTTACTCCGTTTACAGGATATTCTACCGTGCGTATCACAAACATATGTTATAACAAAGAAGATCGTAATCGAGTGATTGGTCACCTCATCAATGAAAACATCACAGACGCAGTAATCACTGGATGTGATGGAACTCCTTGCCCCATGAAATTCCAAAATAACTTCCAACGTCTGGATGCCACCCTTCACGGCTTGAATCTGATGTCACTTCAGAATAATCGGGTTAAATCAACAGAAAAGAAGTCATTCGAGGTCAAATTAGCCATGCTACAAATGGCAGATCCCTTTGACATCGAAGGGTTACCATTCCGACTACGCGACCTTCTTCAAGAACAGGAAACACTGCCCCAAAAATATGTTCTTATGCAATCGAGCGAGACACGATGGAATTATGTGAATGAAGATACACTTGTCCTGCGCTTGCCTGAGGAAATGAACGACAGAACAGAACTAGAACGAATATTGCGAGACGAGTATGAAATTAAACCGGCCTCTATGCAATAACAACGAAGTTTCAAACGCTCAAAGGACTAGGATGAGGTATGAAGCGGTTTGTGACCCTGTTCCTTTCGCTTCTGTTCCTATGTTCCGGTCTTTGGGCATGGGTCAACGATGAAACCATTGATGATTGGATTGTTCAACAAGTGATTACAGCGAACGAAGACCATCCAGATTTACTTGGACTACAAACCAATGAAACATGGTTCGTTGTCGTGGTTGATTTCCCTGACTTCCCTGCAACTGAAGCGTGGGGTATTGATGAGGCTGAAAACCTCGTCACCCAAAGTGCCGTGGATTATCTCGACCAACTTTCAGGAGGGACAACAGAAATCGATGTGGTTGTTCACGAAGAAGTCGTAAGAGCGACCTCGAATCTCGCAGTTTATGGAGAGGACAACGATGCACGCGATACTGATTCTAAAGGTACATTTCTTCCCAATCAATTGGCTACATACGTCATTGAGGCAATCAAAGATGATGTCGAATGGTCCGAATTTGATTTAGACGGCAACGGGGAAGTGGACCGATTGCTGATACTGCATTCCACAAAAGGACAGGAAGAAAATCCATCACGTACAGAACGAATATGGAGCCATTTCACTCATTTTGAGGAACCAATAGGCGTTGAGGATTCGATGTTAGCCCATCACTACACCATGGCGAGTTTGCAAACTGGCACGAGCGGGGTCGGTACGATCCTTCACGAAATGATGCATCAAATGGGCGCTGTGGATTTGTACCCTGTACACGATGAGACATCATTCCAATCTTGGAAAGGCCTGGGAGATTGGGACATCATGGCGAGTGGAAATTGGAATGGAGCCGGACGCTGGCCGGCTTTACCAACTGGGGCGAGCATGGAATTGCTCGATAGCCCACGTATCATCGACTTAGACCTCACATGGCCCGCTGGCACATCACAACCTTGTTTGGGCCCAACAATAACGATGGAGGGGACGAGTGAGGGAGGTGAAATCTTGAGAGTACCTTTGGGAACTAATGAAGCTGTTTTTATTGAATTACGAACGGATTTTGGATATGATAGCCGCCTGCCAGGTCACGGCGTTCTGGTAACTTACCAAGATCAAAGCGTTGGAGATATAGATGATAACGAAGTAAATACCAATCC
>JAKMFY010000096.1 GCA_022425185.1 Candidatus Poseidoniaceae archaeon
CATGTTCTTGCTTTCTTTGCAGCCAGTGATGGTATTGTAAACGAGAACCTTGTCATAAACTTCGCAAACGAAGTTTGTTGGGCTGAAGCACGTGCATTCTATGGTTTCCAAATTATGATGGAGAACATCCATGCTGAAACGTACTCTCTACTCATTGATACCTACATCAAGGACACAAATGAGAAGAGCCACCTATTCAAGGCACTTGAGACAGTACCTTCTGTAAAGCGTAAGGGTGACTGGGCTCTTCGTTGGCTCTCAAGAAAGAAAGGATCTTTTGCGGAGCGACTTGTTGCATTTGCTGCAGTTGAAGGTATCTTCTTCTCAGGTTCGTTTTGTGCTATCTTCTGGCTCAAGAAGCGTGGTCTCATGCCTGGATTGACGTTCTCAAATGAACTGATAAGCCGTGATGAAGGTCTCCATTGTGATTTCGCATGCCTACTTCACAGCAAACTTGAGCGCCCTACGCCAGAGAACACGATTCACAGAATTATTGCTGAAGCAGTTGATATCGAAATCGAATTCGTTACAAGTGCACTTCCAGTCAACTTGATTGGAATGAATGAAGACCTCATGAAGCAATACATTCAATTTGTTGCAGATCGACTTCTCATCACACTTGGAGCATCCAAACTCTATGATGTAAGCAATCCATTCCCATGGATGGAAATGATTTCCATGCAAGGGAAAACAAATTTCTTCGAAAAGCGCGTCGGAGAATACCAGAAATCTGGTGTCTTGGACGGGGCATCCCTCGGAAGTGTCCAACAGCGGTTTTCTATGGACGAAGACTTTTGAACCGAGCGCGAACATAGGAAGATACGCACGCACAGTAAATACAGGAGAGGACGAGAAATGACAATGCAAGTAGTAAACCGAAAAGGTGAGAGAGAGGATGTACGATTTGATGCTATATTGGATAAACTAAGGAAATTATCCGATGGACTTGATCCAAATTGGATCGATCCAGCACATCTTACCAAACTCACAATCGAAGGATTGTACGATGGCGTAACGACTCGTGAACTTGATCAACTTGCTGCTGAAACCGCTGCCTCTCTGGTTTCTCATCATCCTGATTACAGTAAACTTGCGGCCCGAATCTGTGTTGACGACCTTCATCGCTCAACCAAAGATACCTTCACTGATGTGATCACTGATTTGCGTGAATACATTGATCCTGAGAGTAAGAAACATGCTCCGTTGATTTCAGAAGAAGTCTATGACATCATCATGGCGAATGCAGATGTACTCAACAACCATATTGATTACTCACGCGATTACAATTATGACTACTTTGGATTCAAGACTCTTGAGCGCTCATACCTTCTCAAGCTTAACGGAGAAATTGCAGAACGACCACAACACATGCTCTTGCGAGTCTCTGTTGGAATCCATCACGGCAACATCGCAAAGGCTCTCGAAACCTATGATCTCATGTCAAATGGGTACTTCACTCATGCAACACCAACATTGTTCAACTCTGGAACCCCTACGCCACAAATGTCGTCTTGTTTCCTCCTAACAATGCAAGATGATTCACTTCACGGAATCTATGACACTCTCAAGCAATGTGCTTTGATCTCAAAGTCTGCTGGTGGAATTGGCTTGTCTATCCATCATATTCGTGCTAAGGGATCATACATCAAAGGAACAAATGGCCAATCCAATGGTATCGTTCCAATGCTTCGTGTTTTCAATGATACTGCACGTTACGTCGATCAAGGCGGCGGCAAGCGAAAGGGTTCGATTGCGATTTATCTCGAACCATGGCACCCCGATTTGATTGAGTTCCTCGACCTTCGTAAGAACCACGGAAAGGAAGAAATGCGAGCAAGAGACTTGTTCTATGCTCTGTGGACACCTGACCTCTTCATGGAACGTGTCGAAGCAAATGGCGACTGGTCGTTCTTCTGTCCAAATGAATGCCCTGGTCTTCAAGACGTCTATGGTGAAGAATTCAATGCGCTTTATCACTCATATGAGGAACAAGGTCTTGCTCGAAAGACAGTTCCTGCACGAGAGGTATGGGACAAGGTTGTCGAATCTCAAATTGAGACAGGTACACCTTACATGCTCTACAAAGATGCAGCGAATATGAAATCGAATCAAAAGAACCTTGGAACAATCCGTTCCTCCAACCTCTGCACAGAGATTATGGAATACACATCTGCTGATGAAGTCGCAGTATGCAATCTTGCATCCATCGCTTTGCCAAAGTATGTCGAGAATGGTTCATTCAATCACCAACTTCTGCACGATGTTACGTACCATGCAACAGGTAATCTCAACAGAGTTATCGATGTCAATTTCTACCCGGTTATCGAAGCCCGTAATTCAAACATGCGTCACCGACCGATTGGTCTTGGTGTTCAAGGACTAGCAGATACATTTGCTATGCTTGGAATGGCTTTTGAAAGTCCAGAAGCTCGTGCATTGAATAAGGAAATTTTTGAAACAATCTACTATGCTGCTTGTTCTGCATCTAAGGATGCTGCAATCGCAGAAGGTGCTTACTCAACCTTTGAAGGTTCACCTGCTTCTCAAGGATTGCTTCAATTCGACCTTTGGGGCATGAACGATCATTCAGGCCGTTGGGACTGGGACCCGCTCAAGGCAGAAATTGTAGAAAATGGAATGCGAAACTCCTTGCTTCTTGCACCTATGCCAACTGCATCGACTTCTCAGATTCTTGGAAACAACGAATGCTTTGAAGCGTTCACATCCAATCTCTATGTCCGCCGAACACTCTCCGGAGAATTCATTGTCCTCAACAAGCATCTGGTCAACGACCTGATTGCTGCCGATCTATGGAATATGGAACTTAAGGATGAAATCTTGAGACACAAGGGCTCAGTTCAGAACATTTCTGGAATTCCTGATTCGATCAAAGAGCTTTACAAGACCACTTGGGAAATCAAGCAAAAGCACGTCTTAGACATGGCTGCTGACCGTGGAGCTTACATTGATCAAAGCCAATCTTTGAACATTCACATGGTCGATGCTAATGCTGCAAAGGTCAGTTCTATGCACTTCTACGGATGGAAAGCAGGACTCAAGACAGGTATGTATTATCTGCGAACAAAGGCTGCCGCCGATGCAATTCAATTCACAGTTGAAAGTAAGG
>JAKMFY010000099.1 GCA_022425185.1 Candidatus Poseidoniaceae archaeon
TTTCAGTGGTGTATAATCCATCAAAGAGGTCACCAACAACATAAGTTGTGTTTCCAAGATGTGTCCAATCTTGTAAGACACTAACATTCCAGCCAATTTCTGCCTGAACTCGAATTGAGCCATTATCAGTTCCTGGCTGGTACAACTGAGATCCATTGTATTGGATATCAAAAACGTAATCATTCGGTCTGAGTGTCGAATCAAGAGACCAGGAGAGGGATAAGAGAGATGAATCAGGATTACTTGTGGTATTCACCCAAGTTCCATTGAAGTAGAACGAGTAATCACCCGGAACAGCAAGTCCGACCTCGACACCCATGTGATCGGAGATTTGAACGAGAACATTCGTAGGCTCACCACGCAGTTGTGGAGTCGCAATGACCTCAAAATTCAGAATACCGACAAGGGAATACTGGTCAACTCCGCTTAGATTTGCATCATCAGTAGATTCGTACAAATCAGGGTAGAAGCGTAATCGTGTTTCGAGAAGTCCTGCCGCAACGTTGACGTCAGTAGAATTGAGGAAAAATTGAATGTTGAACGCACCGTTTACGGATTGATTGAAGATTTCAACCCATTCACCACCGCTGTTGTTCTCTCGCTTGGAGAAGGATAGATTTCCATTCATACCAACTGGAGAGGCTCCAATTGTCAAAGCGGTTCCATTAACCCAGATATTATCATCAAGAAGAAGAAGACTTGAGTTTGTACCCGGACCTTCGAGCGTGGCAGTCAAGTTTGGAGCATCTCGAATATCGAGCGTTATTGATTGCATAACGGGACGTAGGTGATACGTAGGAGGAGTTAGACCGGCAGCTGATTGAACCCATCCATCATAACCCAATGTTGCACTAATATTCGTCTTCGTCTCAAGTTCATCGAGAGTAATCTCAAATGTCCAAGTACCGGATGGACTTACTGTAGTAGTCAAATTTTGAACACCATTGACCGAAGAAGTGAACGATAACCAAACAGTTGAGTTCACAACTTGTGAAGCATCTGCGAATGGTATTTGCTCATACCCAATGAATCCTTCAACTGTTGTTGTTGCTCCAGCACCAACAATTGGAGAATTTATAGCGTTAGGAGACGTATGGTTGAGTGTCGCATCATCAGTGACATTCATCCACCAAGAGTTGCTTGGACCAGTGGCTGTCGAGTTTGAAGTTAGAATTGTCTGTGCTGAGACATATCCTTTCTGTTCCACTTCAAGCATGATCGCTCCGAATCCAGGAGGAATTATCTCTGTTGGAAGACCTTGAAGAGTAAACGAACCGTTTGCATCAGTCATTGTGACATTGATGAGACGTTCAGGGGTGTTCAATCCACCAACACCTGCAAAGGCATCAACCAAAGGAACGAGGTAGCCCTTCACAAGTAGTTCTTCAACAGCTGTTTGATTTTCCAGGAATCCTATATCTCCTGAAATGGTGATGTCACCATCGCTTCCGTCACGATCGAAATCGAATGGGGAATATGTGACGTTTCGAACATCCAGTTCAGCAGGGTCTGGGCATGGATCGAAAGGTACCCATCCGAAGTCAAGCCCACCTGCAGAACTGGATTGTTGAATTCGAACTTCTGCCCAGGTTCTCAAATGTTGAGCACCAATTGCGTAGCCGTTACCATTCCAATCCCCACCCTTGAATCCGCTAACAAGACGTGCTGGAAGGCCGATTACACGTGCCATAGTTACGAAAGTTGTAGCAAATTCACTGCATGTACCTTCGTTTGCAACTTCAAGCATGAAGGTGGAAAGATCTTCTCCATCAACAAGTCCAGAACCATCAAAATTGAGTTTGAACTCTGTTGAACTGTTCCCTTCTCGAAGGAACGTCTCCAATGCCAGAGCCTTATCGTAAGCATTTACCGCAGAGGAATCGGTGATAACACCGTTTGTGATATTCATCACAACAGACCGTGCATCTGTCGAATCGGTATAATAAGCAGGCAATTCGATTTCATATGGGAAACCTTGTCCTGCGATACTGTTACTCGCAAGTACGTCCCAATCAAAGTAATACTCAGGTTGTTGAACGATGATCTCTTCAACAAATCCACCTGATACTTCGTATCTGTGAGTGTCATTTGTACGAGTCAAGATTACAGCAGAATCCGCCCAGAAAGAGACGTTCGTCGTCGAAGCTGGCAACGGTAGAGCACCTTCACCAACTGGGAAATTATAGGTGATTTGCCACGTGATTGTGTCATTAGCAAACGTTGTACTCGCCATGTGCGTCAAATTTGTGAAGGGAGGAACAACCTCGGAGGCAGGATGAACACTGTTGTCATGTGAAAAGGAATTTCCAGTAGGGATGTCATTTGTGTATTTTCTCCAGTACTTAGGGAGGTCTTCATCTACAGAACCGGTTGTGTTGTTAGCCCAGAAGATAACATCGTTTTGCGGCATATCATCAGTGGGATCGAACAAATTGAATGGAGCTCCAACACAATTGAAGAACCAGAATTGTTGTGGACATTCAGCCCCATCAAGCATACCTCCACCATCAGTATCGGGATTTCTCCAATCCGAACCTGTTGCATTTTCTACGGCATCGGGTATACCATCGTTATCATAATCGTCTGGAAGTAAATCATCTGAAGGATCGTTTTCAGGATTGGTGCTATCGAAATATTCAGTTCGGTCGTCTACACCCCCGTTATCAGTATCGACCGCCAAGTAATCAGTCACCCAGATATCTGTCGAACCATTTGTAATTCCAATGAATGCAAGGTTGCACCCCGTCGTATTTTCAAAGTAAGAATTGATACCGTCACCATCAGGATCAAGTAAGTTGAAACAGGGTTCAGTCGGGTCGGTGTTATCGAAGACTTCATCATAATCATTGACACCATCGCCATCTGTATCGACAAGAGTTGGATTTGAGAACCAACCAAATGTTCCGAGTAATTCTTGCCAGTTAGCAAGACCATCGCCATCAGAATCTGTGTAATCATCGTCGCAGTAGGTTCGTGTTGTCCCTATTGTACCGTCACTGTTAGCAGCAGTGTGGCAGAAAGAGCCATTGCGGTTGTCAACAGAAGTTGGCGTCCCTGTAGGCCCAACGCTGACACCTTGCATGACGTTGTTCGTCACACTTAGATATGCGAATGAAGAAAAAGTCCCTGAAACATTGTAGAATCCAATACCTCCGTTTGGATTGAAGCCACTTCCATCGGTGACTTGCAGTTGATTTGAACCAGGAGTATAGGAAACAAAACTTGTCGAATAGTCAACAAGAGAATCACACGGATCTGTTCCGTGGCTTACGTTACGTTCATCTCCGTCATTGATACCTCCAAAGTCCGTGTCAGCAACGTTCCATTCGGTACAAGAAAGATTCTCTTCCCAATTTTGGATTCCATCGTTATCTTCGTCTCCAGAGTCCTCCCTTCGGGTCGGGTCGGTTTCACCAGCATCAACGATTCCGTTTCCGTTAGCATCTTCCTCACCATCATCGAACGCATCGTCATCAGTGTTGTTGTTACGAGGATCGGATGCTTGTGGAGGATTTCCGTATGCACCGTTGACTTCAATACCGTCAGAGATACCATCGTTATCTGTATCAGAACTTGTTGGATCGGTAAGGAGAGTAAGAGCTTCGTAAGAATCGTTCAATCCATCGTTATCAGTATCGCTGTCTTGAGGGTTTGTTGAAGTGATACCATCCACTTCAGCAGTTAGAGTAGCACATGCTCCGGGGCCGATGCCTTGGACAGGGTCGCAAGGTGAGACTGTTTCTGTAGGTACGCCATCAGGACCGGGGCGGAAACATGGCACTCCTCCACAGTTCGTAGTCCATGAAGGGTTCACATATTCCATGAGATTGATCAAACCATCGTTGTCAGGGTCGCCATTTGGACCATCAGCATTTGATGGACTGGTGGCATTCAGACCGTTTGCTGCTTCCCAACCATCCGGCATTCCGTCACCATCAGTGTCCCATCCATTAGGGTCTTCATCAGCGATACCATCACCGTCGTCATCGTCTGATGAACAATCAGCGTCTCCATCGTTATCCGAATCGGAACCATCGATTTGACCATCCTTGTCATCATCGAAATTATTTGCACAGATGTTACCAACTGGGTCTTCATCGCACAGAATCACATTGCCTTGACCATCACTTCCAGTATCCCCACATTTGGGTTGATTGAACTGCAGTGCATCCTCTTCGTTCCAGTCATTAACCGGGATGGTCCCATTCCACCAGACTCCGTTGTCAAGAACACCGGGTGTTGCACTGTTGTCCCAATTTGATGGTTGAAGGTATGAATATTCTTGCAGATTGGACATTCCATCGCCGTCAGGATCACCGACTGCACCGTCACCGCCAGTTGAAGAAAGCGGGTCTAATCCGTACTTCCATTCCCAACCATCTGGTAAGCCATCATTGTCAGAATCCCAATCGGTTGCTGCAGTGTTGATGAGATATTCTAGACCATATGTCAGCCCATCACCGTCTTGATCCGATGCTGCGCTTACGTCAACAGAAACAAAGTCGATTGCAGCGAACGTGGAACAGACCATCAATACAACGAGGAAAAGGGACTGCGCCACATTTCTTCTTCTTGATCGATCAATCCCAACGTAACTCGGAGCATTTTTACTCAGCGGGTCCGCATCATTCATGCTCCATGGTCGTCCCTATAGCACATAAGGGAAATGGTACGTTGTTCATACAATCAAAGAGAATCGTCATCGGTTTCAACTTCAACAAGTTCTAATTCAACCTCTGATGATGCATCTGGTGAAGGGGTAGATTCGAGGTCATCCCAGTCGAAGCTAGGTTCTTCCTCAACAACTTCTGTTGGTTCAACCATTGAAGCATATAATTGAGATTTAATCTTGTTCTGCCCTCGTCGATAAAGACCGAATCCGAGCAAAACAAGAACTGAAAGGAACATAACCAGAGTAGTTGGTTCAGGATCAGCGAGTTCACTCATGATGGCGTTGATGATACCAGAACTTTCGGTCTTGAAAGAGAACGTCGGTTCTTGAGTATAACAAATTTCAGCGTTGCAAGGATATGGATTTTCTTCATCCATCGGCACTACAGTCAACTGAAAATCAACCATCTGTCCGTTCTTTACGTTTGCTGGAGCTGTAATTTCAAGCGTGAAGTCTTCAGTAGAAAAGGCTGGAAGGGAGAGTGAGACGAAATCGCCACCATCAAGAGTGCCATCCCAACCGTCGGGAGTATCTAGAGTGATAAAGACCTGTAATTCTACGTTATTTTGGTTCTCAATTCTGTACTCGACGTCGATTGTTTCGCCAGCGCCTATGCGTGTAGATTGAGTCTTCTGCTCTACAGCAAGTCGACCAGGTTCAACCTCACTGCTGATTTCAACAGTGAGTGGTAAGTCAAAGTAACGAGGATCTTCATCACCGTCAGTTTCCTCTGCGACCTGCATATAGATGGTATGTAGTCCAGCTTCTACTTGTTGGCGTACGGTCATCTCGACCTTGATGTCCACGTATTGACCACCGGTTAGGGATGCTACGAGAGCGATGTTCCCATCAACATCGGTGATATCGTACATCCAGGTAGCGTAACTTGGATCTTCATCGATGTTTCTTTGGACAGCAGACGGATTTCTAATGACCCAATTTGTAGTTCCTGCATCTTCAGAAGAATCTGTAATACGAACGTTATAGACGATTGTTGAACCTGGGGATACAGGGCCAACTGTGCCAAGAGTACCAGCATCTGAATCCGAAATGACCTCGGCAAGTATTCCAAAGGTTCGATGAATTGTCCATCCAACAGAGGTTGAGAGCGTTTCTTCAGAACTGCCGTCAGAGGTTACAGTAAATCTCAACAAGCCGATATCGACCGAATCTCGTTCAATTGGTGGATAAACTTCAACCCGAATGATCAGTATTTCGCCTTGGCCAACGATTGGAGTTAACGAATCAATTCCCTGTTCGGTCAATTCGGTTCCAGTCCCATTAATGAGGAACTTTACACTCCATGCAACCGGAATCTCTTGTATCCGTAAACGATAGCTGTCATCATCAAAACCTACGTTTGTAATCTTTAGATAGAAATCTCCAACTTCGTCATAGTCCACGTAATGAGATAAATTTTCATTATAGAAATCAAGTCGATCGGAGTCATATATCTGAATTTGTTGCTCGACATCTTCAAACACCTCAATATCTGGCTCTCCGAATTGATTCACTTTTTCTACATCGATTTCGAGTGAGATTAATCGTACTTCAGCACTACTTCCAGCACCGTTCGAGACATACGCTCTTGCTTCTACAACAATTTGGTAATTGTCGCTGATTCCACTCAAATCATCAGGCACTTCAACGGTGAGTTCGGGTCGAACAGACGCACCCCCCCCACTCAAGGTATATCCGCCCGGATTCGACCAAATTGGATCGGACCAACCAGATGGAAGTGATTGTTGCAGTTCAAGTTCAACTGTGAGATCAGATGTTAATGCCCCAGTGTGTTCCAGTGTTAGTTCAATGGTAGAGGTTTGCCCTGGCGCAACTAAGAGACGACGTATCTGATTCTGTGGGAAATCCAAGTAAATATCGTGTTCTAAGAAGGTCATCCCAAGTGGATGCTCGTAATTGATGCTATGACCTTGTACATCGGTAATAACCATGGTCAAGGGATACAGTCCTGGTGTGATCCCGGATTCATAAGTGAACGAGAAGTTTCCTACGAGTCCGTTGTTATCCAGTTTTAGATCTGAATCTGTAAATTCTTTTTCAAACACTGAGTTTGCTTCATTTGGAGTGCTAAGGACAAGTTCGATTTTGTCGATGTCATCTCTGCCAAAAGCGTCTCGTACATCGACACTGAATTGCATTGTTCGCATTTCCAAACGGTGTGTAGGAGACCACTCGGTAACTTCCACTTCAGACCAGCCTTCGCCTTCATAGTGGACCTTTACTTGCGAACCAGTCAGAGCGTTTGCTCGTAATTCAATGCGAGAATATTCGTTTCCAACTGTACCGCCGTATGCCATGTCTACTTCACAGGTCGTGCCTCCAAGTGGACTGCCATCTCCACCACCTTCACATGAGGCAGTTGCTTCGATATCCAGCGAAAGACGATCACCGTTTTCTACTGTGAATCCTGCAGAACCTACATCGAGGAGGATCGTGTAGGGTTGCCAAGAACCGCTGCCACCGAAGAATCCTGCATCTTGTGGTTCGCCCAAATCCTCAGTCATCTGTTCAACGAGGTTACTGCCTGAGTAAAGTTTGAACGTTGCCTCAGCAGTAGAGGTATTTTGACTCGCACGCCACTTCAAATAGACAACGACTTTAATCTCGTTACTTGATTTTCCTTCGATGTCCAAGTCTGAAATCATCTCGTCAGATTCAAATTGTATTCCGCTACCGAGTACGCTGGATTCCTTTTGGCTACCCTCTGGTTGTAGTGTTGTGATGGCATTATCGCCGTCAATCAAATCCAGATATAATTCATAATCTTCTAAATCCTCGCCTACTGAAGAAACAAAATCTGCCTCATACAACGTAGGCTGCTCTGCATTTTGCAGAGGTATTCCCATTAAAAGAAGCGAAATCAGTGCCAAGAAAACAAATCGATTGGAAGACATAGTCAAGACATCCCTTATGTTGACGGATAGCAGCAGGCGTTAAACCGTTTTGCATGATTTGTGTAAACAATCGTCATTACCCACTTCATAATATTGGTATCGAGGGAGGGATTTGAACCCTCGAACCCATCTGGGACCGGATCTTAAGCCCGGCGCCTTTGACCACCTCAGCCACCTCGATAACCTGTCTGGGAACAAGGATGTATGAAATCCTTCCCTAAGGAGAAAGTGTCCATCCACCGTCAACTTTCAGTTCCTGTCCGGTGATGTATGATGCATTTGCCAAGAAGAAAACCGCTGATGCGATATCCTCTGGCGTACCTGAACGCCGTAGGGGTACTCGTTGCAAAACATTGTCGAAATGCTCCTGCTCCCAATCCGCGGAAAGTATAGCCCCAGGGCCCACACAATTTACTCGGATACGAGGAGCAAGTTCTCCTGCAAGACCGAGCATGAGTTGACGCAAGCCTGCTTTGCTGGTTGTATAATGAGATAATTTTTCCCAATGCTGACCACCAGATGTGTCGGTTAAAGCAACAACAGAACCTTCTGCAGAGGAGAGACTCATTGACAATGCTTGGGTCAATTGCAACGGAGCTTCCACATGCAACCGGTTCATGAACCGCATGTCTTCAACCGTGAGATCTTCGATTGGTATTTGACTGTATTTCGAAGCATTGTGAACAAGGACATCAAGTCCACCTCTTTGTTTGACAAAGGGATGGTTTTCGATCAATTCTCCGAGTGTTTCTGTGGCCTGTTCGTCTGTTAAATCGGCTTGAAGGACGTCTGCCTTTACTCCTGAAGTTCGCAACTCTTCCGCAAGGTGTTTTCCTTCTTCAAGTGAAGAGGATACATGAATAATGACGGAGTAACCGTTACGAGCAAAATGTTCAACGATGGCTTTGCCTATCCGCTTAGCACCACCCGTAACAAATACAGTAGGATTGGCCATGTGTATCCTTAGGAACTCGCGTTCATCAATGCTCGTATTTCAGAAACATAGGATTTCGCCCCTCCACACCTTTTTGATGTTCGTCCATGTGGGTGGACCGTTGGGGGGTTGGAGTTATGAATAGAAATCTAAAAATGGCATCGCGAAAAGCCCCTCGTCCACGTTTACCGAACTGGTTTCGCACAAAACTCCCATCTGGGAAAGAGCAGGAAATGTTCAATGAAACGATGGATGCTGTGAAAGACAACAAACTCCACACGGTTTGTCAAGAAGCAAAATGCCCGAATATACACGAATGTTGGTCAAGTGGAGATGCGACCTTCATGATCGCAGGGAAAGAGTGCACGAGAGGATGTCGATTCTGTGCAGTTGGAAGTCTCTAAACACCACCGCCACTCGACCAAGAAGAGCCTCAACATCTTGCGGAGGCTGTTTCCTCAATGAACCTGAGACATGCTGTTATCACGGTTGTCAACAGGGATGATTTGGAAGATTCAGGAGCCGATCATTACAAAAAGTGCCTCGATGCAGTGGCTAAATCTTCTCCAGAAGTGACACTTGAACTCCTCTGTTCAGATCTCGCAGGAGACGTCGAAGCTCTGGCTCATCTCCTTGATTCAAGTCCTCTAGTCGTCTTTGCTCACAATGTTGAGTGCGTTCCGAGATTAGACTCCATAGTCCGTGATGCAAGAGCATCATTTGAACAATCGATAATGATACTCAAAGAAGCGAAACGACTTCGTCCTGACATGATTACAAAGTCATCGATTATGGTTGGCGTTGGGGAAACCGATGAGGAAATTCTCGAGGCGATGCAATTGCTTCGTGATGCAAATGTAGATTTACTCACAATCGGCCAGTATCTTGCACCATCGAAAAACCATCTCGCAGTCGATAGATTCCCTGAACCAGAGATGTATGACATATGGGCTGAAGCCGCAATCGAAATGGGATTTTCAGGCGTTGCTTGTGGACCACTCGTCCGTTCGTCTTACAAGGCTGGATTGCTAATGCGAAAGACGTTAGACGCTACAAATCAAGAAGAAATGCCAGGAGCTTATGTCAAAGTACAGCCCAAAGCAATTCACCAACATCCCTTAAACCCGAGTCATGGTGAGGTGAACCAATGACGGAGAGACAAACGGCGACAACAGCGCCTTACACCATTGGAATCCCTCCGTTTAGACCCGGCGAAAAGGCTGATTTTGGAGGCTCATTCAAGGAGCAACCCGAAGACCTCAACAGGCCAGACCCAACAACATGTACATCTGACGACACAGTATCTCACGCTCGAGGCCTTGTTCGAGTTCTCGACGATAGCGGTGAAGCGAAAGGTGAATGGAATCCTAACCTCGATAAAGCGACGATGATTGAGGGCCTAGAATATATGATGCGCTTGCGAATCTTCGACGATCGAATGATCAAGATGCAACGTACCGGAAAACTCTCTTTCTACATGCGCTCATTCGGTGAAGAAGCAATTGCAATTGCACAAACAATGGCACTCAAAGAGCAAGATTGGATCTTCCCCTCATACCGACAACCAGGAGCACAGTTTGTGAGAGGACGCGATATGGTAAGCATGATTTGCCATTGCATAGGGAATACTGAAGATAACGTCCGTGGCAGACAAATGCCGGTCCACTACACCTACAAAGAAGGCAGATTTATTTCAATATCATCACCTGTTGGAACACAATTTTCCCAAGCTGTCGGTGTAGCAATGGCAAGTGCTTACCAAGAAAAAGACGAGGCTTGTATCACTTGGCTTGGGGACGGTACATCCGCTCAAGGTGACTATCATTACGCACTCAACTTCGCATCAACATTCAAGCCTCCTGTTATTCTCAATGTCGTAAACAACCAGTGGGCGATCTCAACTCACGCAAATCTTGCGACTGGTGGAAAGACCTTTGCAGAGCGTGGTCTAGCGTACGATATTCCATCGTTCAGAGTCGATGGTAATGATTTCCTTGCCCTCTACAGTATTACTCAATGGGCACGTCAACGTACAGAAGCGGGTCTTGGACCAACTCATATCGAAATATACACTTACAGAGCAGGTGCCCATTCGTCTTCAGATGACCCCTCTGCATATCGTCCGAACGACGAAGCTACATTCTGGCCGGGTGGAGATCCCATTCAAAGACTGAAAGATCACCTTGTCTCAATTAATGTATGGGATGAAGAAAAGCATTCTGCACTTGCACAGAAGATTGACGATGATGTCATGACCGCTTACAAGGAAGCGTGTGAGTTTGGAGATCTTGCCTCTGGACCATATCCACCTGCTTCAACAATTTTCACAGAAGTCTACGAGACCGTACCTTGGCATATTCAAGAACAACGAGAGGAACTTGGGAAGTGAGATTATGGTTGACATGAACATGATCAAATCGCTTAATTCAGCGTTATCAATTTCCTTGAAAGAAGACCCGAATGTGGTTATCTTTGGCGAAGATGTTGGATTTTTCGGAGGCGTATTCCGAGTCACAGAAGGACTTCAGGATGAATTTGGAGCACACCGAGTCTTCGACTCACCACTCGCAGAAGGTGGCATTGCTGCTATTGCAATGGGTATGGGGCTTAACGGGCTTCGTCCAGTTGCAGAAATCCAGTTTGCAGACTATATATTCCCAGCCTATGACCAGATTGTCAATGAAATTGCAAAGGTTCGACATCGTTCAGGTGGCGAATTCACAGCACCACTCACATTCCGTACGCCTGCTGGTGGAGGAATCAAGGGTGGACACCACCATTCACAATCTCCAGAAGCTCAATTCACACACACACCCGGATTGAAAGTTGTCTACTGCTCAAACCCATACAATGCTAAAGGTCTGCTGATCTCTGCGATTGAATGCAATGATCCAGTTATTTTCTTTGAGCCAAAGCGATGCTACAGGGGTCCGTTCTATGGAGATCCACACAACGTCCCAACATGGAGTGGTCATCCAGACGCTGATGTTCCTGAAGGACATTATACCGTTCCTCTGGAAGAAGCACGAATTGTCAAGGAAGGAAATGCCTGCACAGTTATTGCTTACGGAACAATGGTCCATGTAGCAGAACAGGCGATTAAAGATTCAGGAATCGACTGTGAACTCATCGATCTACAGACGTTGGTTCCATGGGACAGAGATACTGTCGTTAACTCGATTAAGAAAACCGGACGTTGTGTCATCGTCCATGAAGCTCCAAAGACCAGTGGGTTTGGAGCAGAAATGAGCGCATCTATTCAAGAGCGATGTTTCTATCATCTTGAAGCACCAATTCAACGTGTCACCGGTTGGGACACACCATTCCCGCATACAACGGAATGGGATTACATGCCAAGTCCTCAGCGAATCGCTGATGCAATAAAGAAAACACAGGTGGAATAAATATGGGAACATTTGCATTCAAATTGCCAGATATCGGAGAAGGCGTCGTAGAAGGCGAAGTTGTAGAATGGATGGTATCAGTTGGAGACGCCGTCAAAGAAGATGATCCAATTCTCTCGGTCATGACCGACAAAGCTACTGTTGAGATTCCAGCCCCATGTGATGGAACAGTAAGCAAGATTATCGGAGAAGCAGGAGATATCCTACCGGTCGGTGTTGTTTGCATCGAGTTTGATGTTGATGGAGACGGAAACGCTTCTGCTTCAGAAGAAGCACCTGCAAAGGAAGAAGTTGAATCCAAACCTGAACTAACTCCTGAACCTGTTGCAGCTCCTGAACCAACACCTCAGCCAGTTGCAGAACCAGTTTCTGTAGCAGGTCCTGCCGTAGAACGTGCTCCAGGAACCAAGCCTCTAGCAAGTCCTGCCGTTCGACAACGTGCACGCTCTGCTGGTGTTGATTTGTACCATGTTGCAGGATCAGGTCCTGCAGGAAGAATCACTCATGCTGACCTCGATGTCCACCTCAGTGGTGGTGCAAGTCGTGCAAGTTCATCCATGCCAATCGGTGGAAGCGCACGTGTTGCAAAAACTGGAACTGAAGACATCAAGGTCATTGGTCTGCGAAGAAAGATTGCTGATTCTATGATGTCATCCTACTCTACAATTGCACACTTCTCATACTTTGAAGAGGTTGATGTAACCGAGTTAGAAGCACTTCGACAGCACCTCAACGCAACTCGCCCTGAAGGTGCTCCAAAGTTGACTTACCTCCCATTCATCATGCTGGCTTTGGTCAAAGGTCTTGGACAACGCCCAGAGTGTAATGCACTCTATGATGACGAGGCAGGAGTGGTGACACGACATGAAGCCATACACCTTGGAATCGCTACTCAAACCGACCGTGGATTGTACGTTCCTGTTGTCAAGCATGTTGAAGCGATGGACATTTGGTCTGCTGCTGCTGAAATGGGACGTGTCACTCAAGCAACACGAGATGGAAAGGCTGCAGCCGATGACCTCTCAGGTTCAACATTCACCATCACAAGCCTTGGTAGAATGGGTGGACTCGGTGCAACACCAATTATCAACAAGCCAGAAGTTGGAATCCTTGGAGTCCACAATGCCAAAGACCGTGCAGTCGTTATCGATGGACGTGTTGAAGTTCGTCGCATCATGAACCTCTCCTCATCTTGGGATCACAGAGTCGTAGACGGGCACGATGGGGCAAGTCTTGTTCAGTTGCTCAAGTCTATGCTTGAACACCCTGCTACAATCTTCATGTGAGGTTATTGAAATGAAAACACGTCAATGCAAAGTATTGGTTGTTGGTGCTGGACCAGGTGGCTATGTCGCTGCAATCCGTGCTGGACAACTTGGCCTAGATACAGTAATCGTAGAAGGACAGCGTGTTGGAGGCACATGTCTTATCCGAGGTTGTATTCCTTCGAAAGCACTCATCCATGCAGCACATACATTCCACAAACTTGCTAAACATGCAGAAAAGGATGGGCACATGGGAATCAGCATTCCCGGACCTGCTGAATTGAATATGGCAAATACTGTAGGATGGAAAGATTCCATTGTTGATCGACTCAACAAGGGTGTTGAAGCACTTCTCAAGAACGCAGGTGTTGAATTGGTCAACGGCTGGGCTGAATTCCAAGACGCAAAAACCGTCAAAATCGGAAAAGGAAAAGATGCTTTGCTCATCCAAGCTGAAAATGTAATTCTTGCTAATGGTTCCATTCCGATTGAATTACCATTCATGAAATATGGAGAACACGTCATTTCTTCCAGAGAAGCGTTGTCCTTGCAAGAATTACCAAAACGAATCGCTGTTGTTGGTGGCGGTTACATCGGACTCGAACTAGGGATTACCTTCCGAATGCTTGGAAGCGAAGTGACCATCATTGAAGCAATGGACTCGGTATTACCAATCTTCGACAAAGAACTTCGAAGACCTCTTGAAATCGCTATAAAGAAGCAGAAAATCAAGGTTCACACCAAAGTTTTCGCAAAGGGAATCGAGACTAAGGACGATGGAAGTGTCGACCTTTTATACACTCCAAAGGATGCCGAAGAAGGCACAGAATTCGAGAAACTCAATGTTGACAAGGTCCTAGTCACTGTTGGGCGACGTCCAATGAGTGCTGCTCTTTCACCAACTGGTGTTGCTCTTGATGAGCGTGGATTTGTCAAAGTCAACAACAAGTGTGAGACCAACATGAAGGGGGTTTATGCAATTGGAGATGTTTGTAATCTTGGAGAAATGCTTGCACACGTTGCTTCATTCCAAGGAGAAATGGTCTCTGAAATAATTGCTGGAGAACCTCGTGCCTATGAGCCAGCAGCAGTTCCTGCAATTGTCTTCACTGAGCCAGAAGTTGTCTCAGTTGGTCTTTCACCAACTGAAGCCAAAGAAGCTGGACATCCAGTCATTACTGGTAAGTTCCCTCTCGCTGCAAACGGACGTGCTCTTACTCAAGAAGCAGAAAAGACTGCTGGCTTTGTTCGAGTTACTGCTCGTGAAGACGATCATAGAATCCTCGGAATCCAAGCCGTTGGAACACATGTAAGCGAACTTGTTGGAGAATGGACTCTAGCAATAGAAATGGGAGCCCTTCTCGAAGATATTGCTCATACCATCCACGCTCATCCAACAATGACAGAGATGACACATGAAGCAGTTCTTGCAACTCTTGGTCATGCGATTCATTCGATGTGAAATTTCAAGCGTTGATTGTGTTTGATTCGTAGATCAACTTGTTTGTTGAACGGTCTAGAATCTTGA